>NZ_PIZC01000039.1:0-1742 GCF_019325145.1 Actinomyces sp. 594 | reverse complement strand
GGGCACTCTAAAGGGCCGGCTGGCACGCGTGCCAGCGCGACAACCGCCAGCCACCGCGGTAGCCAATTGTCCAGGGGACGCGGGTACGGATTCGGCCGAGCTTCATCGAGAGCCGGCGACCGTCCTGGCGATGGCGCCCAAGGTGTTCACCATGCCTATGCGTGTCAGCCGCCGGATCGCCGGGTGCAGTAGGCGACCGGACAGGCGCCAGACCCGGTATGCGCGCGTGAAGGTCAGCTCGCAGCCGCCGGGTGCCGGTCGCAGGACAAAGCCGTCATAGGAGTGGGTCTGGCCGTCATACGGTCCGGTGAGGATGGTCTTCACCCAGCACATCGTGTCGGTGCCTAGTTCTAAGTGTCTCCAGCGCAAATTCAGTTGGCGGCGCCGGTTGCGCGAGCGGTGCTGACTGACTATCCCATCCGGATACCGTTCGCACACCTCTGCTGGCAATACGGCCCATCCGGTGAGCATCCCCGGATCGGCCAGCACCGCATGCACCTGCTCTGGTGGCGCAGAGATGAATCGGCTCAGGCGCAGGGCTGCGGACGGCGTCTCCGGCAACAGGTCGTGGTCGACTTTCGCGACGCCGGGAGTGCCACAGGTGACCTCCTCGTGCGTGTCCAGATCGGCGCGCAGCCGCTCAGTATTCACGTCGAGGTGAGCGAGTATGCGCATCGGCGCTCCGCCGTCCAGACCCAGAAGGCTCTTCAGGGCGGACAGGGAAGTACTGAAATCATTGCGACGATCATGGGCGAACTGCTGAGCTTGTCCGGACAGGGGAATATCGCCACTGTCAGCCAGCCTCTGCGCCTCCTGGCCCGGTGACTGCAGCGAAGCCGGTATAGCGGCTGCGTCTATGCCGAGGGCAGCCAGGTCCGCCGCGGCAACTTCGTGCATGGCGCGTCGGGCGTTCGCCAGGGTGACTCCGTGTGCGCCGAGCAGCGCTGCCGCCTCACCGCCCTGGGCTAGCAGCCCCAGCAGCAGGTGGTCGATGTCGATCTCAGGGTGCTGTAAACGCCCGGCCTCATGGCGGGCGCAACTAATCCAGGACCACAGATGGGTAGGCCGCGGTTTCGTCATCGGTTGCTCCTCCTGATGGGTGCCAGCCCGGGTGCGACTCGCTTTGCGTACTTCTTGTGGACGGCCTGGCGGGTGACGCCGAGGTTGCTTGCGATTTCCGTCCAGCTCATGCCGGCGCGCAGAGCAGCCTCAACCTGTGCGAGCTCCAGAGTCTCGGTCAGCCTGCGCAAGGCGGCCACGGCGCGTAAACCCGTAACCGGCTTGGTCGTATCGGCTGCTGCCGCGGCCACTTGGTCGGGCGATGGTGTCATTGCTGAACCCATGTGAGCAACCTACGTTGACAGACGCCGATTCGTCAATCAAAGTTGCTTAGCTTGTGCCTGCGGGTTCTCGCCCGTGTTGCATCTACGGTTCTGGGACGCAGGGGTGCCCAGCATTGCCGGGATCTTGTAGCAGCTGGGCAAGCTAGCGGCGTAGGCAGAACGTGTTCGGCGACTCGTGACGGCCCCAGCGCCCCGCTGGGGGCTGGAACCTCCTGGTGGTGCCGTGACCAACCCGGGTCATCGGCTCGTGCTGGGGGCCGTGCGCGAGGAGCGCGCTGTGCCAGCCCCCGAACCGCTGACCCGCCCCTGACCCGCCCCTGTGCGTTCCACGACCTCGGGCCACGTTCCACGACCTTGGTGCGTGTTCCACGACCACCCCGGGGTCGTGGAACACGCACC
>NZ_PIZC01000038.1:140840-142616 GCF_019325145.1 Actinomyces sp. 594 | reverse complement strand
ACCCAGGGCCTCCCAGAATCTCACGACTTCTGACACTCCCAGATGTCATGAGATCCAACAGTCCCAGAAGTCATGAGACATCACAGTACCGTAGGGGTACGTAGCGTCACCGAAAGGTACGAAGCGTCGGTGCAAAGGTACGAACCGTCACCGGAAGTGCCGAACCGTCGCGCGGGGCGCACCAGCGTGCCCACCCGGTCCGCGCCCCTCGCAGCGGCGCACGCACCAGGGCGCCGACGCACGGCGGCAGCATCACCGGCGTCTGCTGCGCGCAGGCGGGCAAGCAGCCCGTGACGGCCCCTGAACCGGTTGTCTGATACAGCAGCCCGTCGTCGGCGAGCGCGGTTATATGGCCGTGTAGCCGCCGTCGACGGGGATGGCAGTGCCGGTGACGTAGGCAGAGGAAGGCGCGGCCAGGAACAGGGCGGCGGCGTCGAGCTCACCCTCCTGCCCGTAACGACCGACAGGAATGGCACGCTGGGCGTGCTCCTGGAAGAAGTCGGAGTCGAGGGTCTGGGTGGTCAGCTCGGTGTAGAAGTAGCCGGGGCAGATCGCGTTGACGGTAATGCCGTACTTGCCCCACTCGGCGGCCAGCGCCCGGGTGAGGTTCACGAGCCCGCCCTTGGCGGCATGGTACGGGGCGGAGCCGGCCACCATATTGCCCACCAGGCCATACATGGAGGAAATGTTGACGATCCTGCCGTAGCCGGCCGGAATCATCGCCTTCTTCGCGGCGGCGCGCGCCACGCGGAAGGAACCCAACAAGTCGATGTCGAACTCCTGCTGGAACTGCTCATCGGTCATGTCCTCCGCCGGGCCGACGGCACCGGTGCCCGCGTTGTTAACCAGGATGTCGAGCCGCCCGAACTTTTCCAGGACGGCGTCCACGACCGCTTCCACATTGGCGGTGTCGGTGATGTCGCAGCGGATGGCAAGGGTCTGCACGCCGAACTCCGTGGCGATCTCGGCAGCGACCGCCTCAATGCGCTCCACGCGGCGGGCGACGGCGACGATACTCGCGCCCGCCGAGGCCAGCGCCTTGGCCATCTGCACCCCCAGGCCGGAGGAGCAGCCGGTGACGAGGGCGACTTGCCCGGTCAGGTCGAAGTAGTTGCGGTCCATGGTGTCCGAGAGGCCTTTCTGTCGGGAGTTGCCAGGTGGCGGGGTGGTTCGGAGAGGCTGTGAACGCTAGGCGACGCCGGGATCGGTCAACGGCGACCGCACCAGGCGTGAGGCGAGCCTATGTGCTTAGACCTCCCGCTGGGAAGGATTGTCGTATTCATCGGTGCGGTGCTTACCCACCAGTACGGCGGCTGAGCAGGCTCCATTACTCCAAGCTCCCGACCAGGCGCGCCACCGCCCGGGGCTCGTCGGCCTCCACCACCACACCCTCAAACACGAAGCGCCCTGAGGCGAGCGGATACGGTTACGCCCAGGTCAGGGCCTCTGGGAGGTGCGGTAGTAGAGCACCGCGATCTGGGTGCGGTTGCGCAGGCCGAGCTTGGCCAGGATCGCACTGATGTGGTTGCGCACGGTGCCCTCGCTCAGGTGCAGCCGGTCCGCCGTCTCGGCGTTGTCGAGCCCCTCGCTGATGGCCTGAACCACCTCGTACTCGCGCGCGGTCAGCGCGGCGAAGGCCGGCGGCCGGGTGTCCTCCGACGTCGCCGGGCCCGCCGCCAGTCCCATGGCGGCGGTGCGTTCGAGTACCCGCCCCTCCAGGACGCGCATTCCGGTCATGACGCTGCGCAGTGCCGGGGCGATCTGTGCCACGTCCTG
>NZ_PIZC01000038.1:135489-140515 GCF_019325145.1 Actinomyces sp. 594 | reverse complement strand
GGCGAAGGTGGTCAGGAAGACCACCTTCGCCTCTGGGTCCAGGGCAAGGACCTGTTCGGCCGCGTCCAGTCCGTCGCCTCCGGGCATCTGTATGTCCAGCAGCAGGATGTCGGGCCGCCGCTCCCGGAAGCCCGCCACCGCCTCCTGGCCGCTGGCGCCCACGCCGACCACGTCGATGTCCGCCTCGGCCCCCAGGATCGTGGCCAGGGAATGGGCGAGCAGACGATCGTCGTCGACAATCATTACCTTCACGTGGTCTCCTTTGGGATCGTCGCGAGCACCGTGAACCTCGGACGAGTCAGGATACGGAGTGTTCCCCCGAGGGACTCGACCCGATCGGCCATGGAGCGCGTGCCGAGCCCGAGACCGTCGGCGCCAGGCTGCGGGCTGCGCAGCAGCTGTGGGGACTCGGCCCACGCCGGGACGGCGCCGTCGTTGGCGACCGTCAGCCGCCAGAATCCGGGGAAGTCGGCGACCGTCACCCAGGCAGTCTTAGCCCTGCCGTGGCGGGCGGCGTTGGTCAGGGCCTCGCGCGCCACCGCGACCAGGCAGCGTGTCACCGGTGCCGGTGGAGACACGGCCGAAGCACAGTCAACCCTAGCCTGGTTGATGCCGCAGCCTGCGGCGAGCCGGTTGAGCGCCACGGCCAGGTCCTCGCCCTTCTCGTCCAGGGCATGAACCCCGGCGCGCATGGCAGACAGCGCCTCGTCGGCTGTCTGCTCGATCCGCTTCAGGTCGGCCACCAGCTCCGGGCCGCCCCTATGGGCGACCTGGGCGGCATGCACCTGGAACAGCAGTCGAGTGAGCAAGTGCCCGACGCCGTCATGGATCTCCCGGGCGATCCGGGTGCGCTCTGCCAGCGCGGCCGCACGCGTATCGTGGTCCTGGGCTTCCTCCAGCCGCGTCTGCGTCTCCTGCAGCACGGTAACCCGGTGCTGAAGATCGTCTCGGACGGCGTGCAAGGCGCTGTGGGCACGGTCCACCTGCCCGGAACGCACCGCCAGCAGGGCGGCCACCGCCGCCAGGACCACCGCCACCGACACAGCAGTGTCGGGATCGCCCCGCAGCGCCAATGCCAGGGGCGCCACACAGGTCGCCGCACCGACCCACACCCAACGACGCCCCGATCCGAGACCGCCCCCACCAGCTCATAGACGGCCAGTGGAACCCCCACAATGGCGGCACGGTCCACGCATCCCGCCAGCAGGTACGCGGCCGGTAGGGCACCCGCGGCCGGCCACCGTCCCCAGGCGGCACAGGTGCCACTGCAGGTAACGGCAACCAGGAACCACACGATCGTCGTCGGCGCGGGCATACCGGAGGCCAACACCAGGACGGCGCAGGCTCCCAGCACCACGGCCCTGTCCGTCAGCTCCCTCACGCCTCGATTATGGACGATGGCGACCCGGCCGGCGGAGCCGACGACGCCCCTGACGTTTGTCATGCCCGCGCCGCCACCTCATGACAGCAGGCACTTCCGGCACCGAGCCGCCTCGCGCGACCATGGCCCCGAACACGGTCCGCGGACGAAAGGAGACGACGTGTCCGACATGGCGGTGGTCGTTGATGACCTGGTCAAGCGCTACGGGGAGCTGGTCGCCGTCGACGGGCTGTCGCTCAGCGTCGCCTCCGGGGAGATCCTGGGCCTGCTCGGCCCCAACGGCTCGGGCAAGACCACGGCGCTCAATTGCATACTGCAGCTGCTCACCTACAACCGGGGCGAGATCAGCATCTTCGGCGAGCCGATGTCGGCCACCGCCTACGAGCTCAAGCGGCGAATCGGGGTGGTACCGCAGGAGGTGGCCGTCTTCGAGGAACTCACCGTTCGAGAGAACATCGATGCCTTCTGCGCCCTGTACGTCTCCGACCGCGCCCGCCGTCGCGAGCTGGTGCAGGAGGCGCTCGAATTCGTCGACCTGGGGCGGTTCGCCAGGTTCCGCCCCAAGAAGCTCTCCGGAGGCCTGCTGCGCCGCCTGAACATCGCCTGCGGCATCGTCCACCGTCCCGATCTGATCATCCTGGACGAGCCCACCGTGGCCGTGGACCCGCAGAGCCGCAGCGCCATCCTCGACGGGATCAAACACCTCAACGCCCGCGGCGCCACCATCATCTACACCAGTCACTACATGGAGGAGGTGGAGCAGCTGTGCACGCGGATCATCATCATGGACCGGGGCAGGCAGATCGCGGCCGGCACCGCGAACGAGCTCAAGGCGATGATCGGCACCGGTGAGCGCATCCGCGTGGAGGTCATCTCCCCCGCCGAGCTCGGCGAGCGCGAGCTGGAGGCGGTGCGTCGAGCGGAGCATGTGCGCACCGTCGGCTACGAGGCACCCGAGCTGATAGTCGAGTGCACGCCGGGGGCGCACAACCTGGCCGACGTGCTCGAAGCGCTCGCCAAGGCGGGCGTGGTATGCGGGCGGATCACTTCCGAGCCGCCCACCCTGAACGACGTGTTCCTGGAGATCACCGGCCGGGCCCTGCGCGATGAGGCGGCCTGATATGCGCACCGTCTTCCGCTACCAGGTGCTCCGACTGCTGCGCGACAGGATCCTGCTGCTGTGGACACTCGGTATGCCGATCGCACTGTCCCTGATGTTCATGATGATGTTCTCCGGGCTGGAGGCGGGCTACGCCGTCGACCCCATCCGGGTCGGGATCGTGCATGATGATGCCTACGCGGCCGAGGCGGGATTGGACGGCGCCCTTGACGCCGTCTCCGCCGACGACGCCGAACTGCGGCTGCTCGATCCCGTGGCCTACGACACCGCGGAGCAGGCCGAGGCGGCCGTTCAGAAGGGTGACACGGTCGGCTATATCGCGGTCCAGGACGGCACCCCCGTGCTGCACCTGTCCCCGGAGGGCAATGACCTGTCCACCACCCCGGTACTGCGCGCCATGCTGGACACCTACGTGCACAGCCGCGACGAGATCACCTCGCTGATCGCCGCGGAAGCACCGCCCGCGGATGCCGCCGCCGCAGTACAGGACCGCCACGCATTCACCACCGAGCTCCAGGTCACCCGCGTGCCCGGAAAGCCCGAGGTGCCGTATTACTTCGCGCTGCTCGCCTTCACCAGCGGCATGGGCATGACGATCGCGGTAGTCGCCATCCGGGAGATCACCGCTCCGTCAGGGCATTTGGCGGCACGCCGCAATCTGGGGGCGCTGCCGCGCTGGAGACTGCTCCTGGGAACGTTGTCCGCGGCCTGGGTGTGCACCTGGGCATGCCTGGTGCTGGCATTCGTGTTCATGCGCTTCGTGGTGGGTGTGGACTTCGGCCCTTACGCGGCGCTTTGTCTGTTGGCAATCGGGATCTCCAGCCTCATGGCCTGCGCCGCCGGCTCGGTCCTGGGGACCTTCCCGCGGATGCCGCTGGGCGGAGTCTCGGCAATCAGTTGCCTACTGGCCCTGTTCTGCGGGCTGTACGGCACCGCCTCACAGCGACTGGCCAATGCCGTCGAACTCAGCGCCCCGCTGGTCTCCCAGCTCAATCCCCTGTGGCAGGCGACCCGCTGCTTCTACGGGCTGCTCTACTACGACTCCCTGGAGCCATTCGCTCGCAGCTGCACCGTGCTTGCGGGCATGACCCTCGTGTTCTTCATAATCGCCATGATCCGTATGCGGAGGACGAACCATGAGCACCTTTAAGACCTCGCTGCGGATTCTGGCGGCGCACCGCCTCTACATCCTGATCTACCTGGTGCTCATGAGCGTAGGCGCCGTGTTCGTCGGGACCGGCTCCGGCAACGCCACCGACGCAGGCGTCACCCAGGTGACGGCTGATGTGGCTGTGATCGACCGCGATGACTCCGCGCTATCCCGGGCACTGGCCGAATACGTGGGCTCCGTCGGCAACACCCAGCCGCTGGAAGACACCAAACAGGCACTCCAGGATGCCACCGCCAAGGACCGCATCCAGTACATCCTGATCATCCCCGCCGGCTTCGGCGAGGAGCTACAGGCCGCGGCCCAGGACGGAACCCAGCCGCCCGCCGTGGAGACCGTCATCAGCTACAGGTCCTACTTGGGCTCACTCATGAACGTGCGCACCAACTCCTACCTGAACCAGGTCTACGACTATCTGCGTGCTCTGAACACGGATGCCACCGGCACCGCATCCGCCGAACAGTCCGTGGAGCGGGCCGTGACCCTGGCGGAGGATTCTATGCGCGGCGGCTCCGCCGCTCGGCTCATCACCCAAGACGCGCTCCTTCTGCCGGAGTCCTTGAAGCTGTATACGCTGTTCTCGCTGTTCCCGCTGACGGCCTTCTGCGTCGTAGCGATTGCGGTGCTCATGGCTGCCCTCAATCGACCTCCCGTGCACTCCCGCGTGTCTTCCGCGCCTGTTACCGGCCGCTCACGCGGTCTGGGACTGCTCGGCGCGTGTTTACTGATAGGTCTGGTGGCATGGCTGTGGTTCTTCTGCCTGGGCACCGTGGTCTTCGCCGCCGATCGCATCGTGGATGCGGCACCACGACTGGGGGTGATCGGTCTCGCACTGGCCGCGTACACCCTCAACGGAGTCGCCGTGGGCTTCCTCGTGGGACAACTACGGCTGGGGGAGAATGCTGCGAACGCCATCGCAGTCATCGGCGGTATGGCATTCTCCGTCCTGGCGGGCGCGTGGGCACCCCTGGACATGCTGCCTGACGCTGTGATCGCGGTCGCGCGGCTCACACCCGGATATTGGGCGACCCAGGCCACCGGTGGCGCCTTCAGCGCCAGCTCGACCTCCGCCCAGGTGCTGATGCCACTGCTCGGTTACTGCGGGATATGCGCCCTGTTCGCCATCGCCATCGGAGCCGTCGGCCTGGGAGCCGGCCGCTCACGGGCACGCACGGCGGTCTAGCCGGAGACCCGGAGCCGCAGCACGCATGCCCGGAAGAAAAATGTCCATCTTCACACACTTTCACCGCAGCCAGCCCTTAGTTTCATAATCAAACCGAGGTAAAACGGCGCAACCATGCGGGCTCCCACAACGAACGCCCGACCCTCCGCCGTCAAAGTGGCGACGGATGGACAC
>NZ_PIZC01000038.1:81964-135166 GCF_019325145.1 Actinomyces sp. 594 | reverse complement strand
CCAGGCATTCGGGGCGGCCCACCACCGGTGGGCCGCCCCGAACACTATGTCGCACCCGGACCCGGGCCGCTAGCGTCGCTCACGCGAGGTTGGCGTGCAGGAACTCGGCGATCCTCTCCCACGGGATGGCGCCGCTGGCGCCACCGTCATACAGGTCGGTGTGGGAGGCGCCGGGGATGGAGACGAATTCCTTGTTGTCCCCCTGCAGCCGGGCGAAGGCGTCCTTGCCCATGTAGTAGGAGTGCGCCTTCTCCCCGTGGACGATCATGACGGCGTTCTCGATCTCCTCGATGTAGCCCAGCAGGGTCGCGTTCATCAGCGAGGAGCCGCCGATGACAGTCCACCCGTCGTTGGAGTTCAGGGAGCGGGGGTGGTAGCCGCGGGGCGTCTTGTAGTAGGCGTAGTAGTCCTTGACGAAGTCGGGGGCGTCGTCGGGCAGGGGGTCCACTACCCCGCCGGCCAGGGCGTAGGTGCCGGAGCGGTAGTCGGCGGTGCGCTGGGCGGCCACGGATGCGCGCGTCTGGTTGCGGGCCTCGGCGGAGTCGGCGGAGTCGAAGTAGCCGTTGGCGGCCACCCGGCTCATGTCGTACATGGTGGAGACCACCGTCGCCTTGATGCGCGGGTCTGCGGCAGCGGCGGCAAGGGCCATGCCGCCCCAGCCGCAGACGCCGATGATGCCGACGTGCTCGGGATCGACGTCATCGCGCACGGACAGGAAGTCGACGGCGGCCTGGAAGTCCTCGATGTTGAGGTCCGGGGAGTTCATGTAGCGCGGCGTGCCGCCGGACTCGCCGGTGAAGCTGGGGTCGAAGGCGATGGTCAGGAAGCCGCGCTCGGCCATGGTCTGGGCGTACAGGCCGGACGACTGCTCCTTGACGGCGCCGAAGGGGCCGGACACCGCCAGTGCGGGCAACTTGCCCGTGGCAGCCTTGGGCCGGTACAGGTCGGCGGCGAGGGTGATGCCGAAGCGGTTGTGGAAGGCGACCTTCTCATGGTCCACGGCGTCGGACTGGGGGAAGACCTTGTCCCATTCCTGGGTCAGTTCGAGGTTCTCGATGCTCATGGCGCGCTGCTCCGTATCTCCGTGTCTGCGGGTATCTGTGGCTGTCTGCAGCGCCCGGCGTGGTGCCGCGGCGCCTCTGACGTCTAAATTAACCGTCCGCATGACATGACGCTAATGACTGTTTGGCATACACGACATGCCGTGTTGGCATATCGTAGCGGGCATGGAGATACGCACGCTGCGCTACTTCGCCGCCGTGGCCCGCGAGGAGAACATGACGCGCGCCGCCGCTCAACTGCACGTCTCGCAGCCGACGCTTTCGAAGCAAATGAAGGCACTGGAGCACGAGCTGGGGCACAAGCTGTTTGTCAGGCGCTCCTTCAGCATTGAGCTCACCGAGGAGGGCCGTCTGCTGCGGGAGCGGGCCGACGACCTCCTCCGCCTGGCGGACCGCATCGAAACCGACTTCCTCGCCCTGGGCGACGTCACCGGCGGCGACCTCTACCTGGGCCTGGCCGAGTCCTTCCAGGTGGGTCTGCTCGCCCGCCAGCTCAAAGGGCTCAAGCAGGAGTGCCCCGGGCTGCGCTACCACGTCACCAGCGGCGACACCGAGCAGGTCACCGAGAAGCTGGACCGGGGCCTGCTCGACTTCGCCGCGATCGTTGAGGAGCCCGACGGCGAGCGCTTCAGCCGCTACGAGACGCTGCCGCTGCCCGTGGCGGACAGGTGGGGCGTGGTGCTGCGGCGCGAGGACGCCCTGGCCCGCAAAGAAGCCGTCACCGTGGACGATCTGGCGGGAGTGCCGCTGTTCTGCTCGGAGCAGTCCTGGGCACGGGACATCCCGGCCTGGGCCGGCGGCCGCATGGGCGAGCTGCAACTGGAGGGGACCTTCCGCCTGCCCTACAACGGCGCGGTGTTCGCCCGCGAGGGCCTGGGTTACCTGCTCACCTTCGACCGCCTGGTGGACACGAGCGAGTCCAGCGGCCTAATCTTCCGCCCGCTCGAGCCCGCCCTGGAGTCCCGCATGTACTTGATCTGGCGCCGCCGGCAGGCCCTGTCCCCCATCGCGGAGCGCTTCCTGGACCGCCTGCGCGCCTCACTCGTCGACGACGCAGAGAGCAAAGGGGCGGGAAGTGATGAAAGCAGCTGACACGGCGCCGCTGCCGTTGGCGTCGATCCCCTCTCGCCGAAACCGGCGCGGTCAACCCACCCGAACCAGTGAAACACGAACAACGCGTTTTCAACCGGTCTCGGCACGTCACTAGTGCCGGTCTCGATGCGTTACTCGTGCCGGTCTCGGCACGTCACTAGTGCCGGTCTCGGTGCGTTACTAGTGCCGGTCTCGGCTGGGAAGGATCTCCCCACTGCCGCGAGTGATGAACTGCGTGGGGATCACGATGTGCTCGGGCCGGGGGGCCTCGCCCTCCAGACGGCGGAACAGGCGCTGCGCGGCCACCCTTCCCATGCGCCGGGGGTCCTGCCGCACCACGGTGAGCGCGGGCTGAAGCATGTCCGCAAGCGGCAGGTCGTCGAAGCCGATATGCGCAATCCGGTCGCGCAGTTCCAGCTCGTGCAACGCGTGCAGCGCCCCCTCGGTGAGGAGGTTCTGCCCGCTGAAGATCGCCGTCGGCGGGTGCGGCCTGCTGAAGAGCTCGGTGACGGCACGCTCGGCCGCCTCCGCCCCCACCAGCCCGGACACCACGATGGCGCCGTCGGCGCCGGCACCGCGAGAAGTGAATGCGGCGGCAAACCCCTCTTGCCGCTCCACCGCGGTGGCCACATTCAGGCGCTCGGTGAGCAGGGCGATACGGCGGTGACCACGCGCAAGCAGGTGCGCAGTCGCCCGCTCTGCCGCAGCCCGGGTATCGCTGGTTACACGGTCGGCCTCGATGCCGTGCGGCGCCCGGTCCACGAAGACGATCGGCACCCCCAGGTGCAGCACCCGCTCCAGGGCAGCCCCGTCCGCCGTGGTGGTGTTGACGATGATGCCGTCCACGTGGCGCCTGATGGAGTCCTCCACCGCCGCCACCTCCCGCTCCGGCTCCTCGTCCAGGCTGGAGGCCAGCACCGCCACATCGTGCTCGCGGGCGACGTCCTCCACACCCCGGTGGAGCTCTCCGGCGAAGGGATTGTCAACGCTGCCCACCAACAGGGCGATGGTGCGCGTGGCGCCGCCGGGGCGGCGCAGGCTGCCGGCGCGCAGGTCAACGTGGTAGTCCAACTCACGGACGGCATCCCAGACGCGCTCGGCGGTGGCGTCGGAGACATTGGGCTCACCGTTGACCACGCGCGAAACCGTCTTGACGCCGACTCCCGCCAGGCGGGCGACCTGCTTCATGGTGGCCCGCCGCCGCGGCCCCGGCGCAGAGTCGGCAGATGAGTATGACGTCACTGTCTCCTCCCCGATTCTTAAAACGCACTTGACCCGAGTGGAAACCAACCGTACCATCGTCACTGCGATTGACATCGTTGTCAGTACTGGAACGCCGCCACTTGGGGGCATTCCAGTAACCCCTTCCCACCGGCCGCTCCGGCGACCCTCCCAGCCGCGCCCGGCACCGCCGCCCGCGGATTACCTCAAGCAATGGAGCAGATATGGCACCACCACAACCACCCCGGCTGAGACTCACAGACGTCTCCAAGTCCTTTCCCGGAGTGCAGGCCCTCAGCGGCGTGTCCTTCGACCTGATGCCAGGAGAAGTGCACGCTCTCGTCGGGGAGAACGGCGCCGGCAAGTCCACCCTGGTGAAGATCCTCACCGGCATCCACCCGGACTTCGAGGGCAGCTACGAGTACGACGGCGCCCCGGCGGCCTTCCGCTCCATTCGCGACGCCCAGCGGGCCGGCATCGCCATCGTCCATCAGGAACTCAACATGATGGCCGACCTGACCGTGGCGCAGAACATCTTCATCGGGCGAGAGTCCTCCTCCCTGCTCATCTCGGACCGCACGCTGAATCGCCGCGCCCAGGAGTTACTGACCGAGCACGAGGTCGACGTCGCTCCGCAGGCACTGTTACGGGACCTGTCGGTCTCCAAGGCGCAATTGGTGGAGATCGTGCGCGCCATGTCCTTCGAGGCCACCATGGTGCTGATCCTGGACGAGCCGACGGCGGCCCTGTCGGAGGCTGAGAGCGCCGAGTTGCTTCGACGGGTGCGACGCCTGCGGGACCGCGGCGTGGCGGTCGTATACATCTCCCACCGCATGCACGAGGTCATGGCGATAGCCGACCGCATCACGGTCCTGCGCGACGGCGCGCACGTCGGCACGCTCAAGACGTCCGACACCGACCTGGACGAGATCATCGAGATGATGGTCGGGCGCCAAGTCGTCAACACCCCCAAAGCCGCCTCCGAGGTGGCACCCGACGCCCCCGTCGTCATGCGGGCCGAGCACCTGGCCTCCGCCGACGTCAAGGACGTCTCCTTCACGCTGCACCGGGGAGAGATCCTCGGCTTCGCCGGCCTGGTAGGCGCAGGCCGCACGGAGACCATGCGGATTGTCGCGGGCGCGGACCGCCCCACAGCCGGGCGGCTGGAGGTCAACGGCGCCGAAGTCTCCTTCCACCGCCCCAAGGACGCCATTCGTGCGGGAATCGCCTACCTGTCCGAGGACCGCAAGCGCTTCGGCCTGGTAACCGGCCTGTCGGTCTCCGACAACACGGTCCTGGCCTCTTACGACGCCTTCACCACCGCGACGGTGGTGCACGAGCGGGCGATCCAGCGCGCCACTCGCCGTTACGTCGACATGCTGCGCATCAAGACTCCGTCCACGCGCCAGCGGGTGCGCAACCTCTCCGGCGGCAACCAGCAGAAGGTGGTGCTGGCCAAGTGGCTGCTGCGCGACGTCGACATCCTCATATTCGACGAGCCCACGCGCGGCATCGACATCGGTGCACGCGCAGAGATCTACCAGCTCATGCGCGACCTGATCGCGCAGGGGAAGTCAATCATCCTCGTCTCCTCCGACCTCGACGAGGTCCTGCACCTGTCCGACCGCGTGGTTGTCATGCGGGAAGGGCGCAAGACCGGGGAGCTCGACGCCTCCGAGGCGACTCAGATCAAGATCATGGAACTGGCCACCAAGCAGGAAGAAGGTCGCGCAGCATGAGCGCAAATATCATCAAGAACAACCCACTGCGCGCGCTGCCCATGCAGCAGCTGATGGCGCTGGCCGCACTGGTCATCCTGTACGCGTTCTTCGCCGTATTCGGTAACCACTTCCTGTCCCCCAGCACCTTCGTCTCGATCCTCGACTCCTCCTACTACATCGGGTTTCTGGCCATCGGCATGACCTTCGTCATCATCACGGCGGGCATCGACCTGTCCTCCGGGACGGTGATGGTCGGCTCCGCGCTGGTCGGCGGCGTGGCCTACAACGTCTGGCACCTGCCGATCGCCGTAGCACTGCTGGTCGTACTGGCGACTGGGGTCGCCTTCGGCATCGGTAACGGCGTCCTGGTCGGCTTCCTGCATATCCCACCCTTCATCGCCACCCTGGGCATGCAGTTCGCCTCCCTGGGCCTGTGCGCGGTGATCGCCCAGGTGCAGACGCAGACCTACCCGAGCCTGACCTCCGACGACGGCTGGTTCAAGACGGTCCTGTACAAGGCGGGGAACCTGCCCGTGGGCATCTTCTGGCTGGCGGCCTTCTTCGTGATCGCCTGGTTCATCCTGACTCGCACCAAGCTCGGCCGCTACACCTACGCCATCGGCTCCAACGAGGAGGCCGTCGAGCTGTCGGGCGTCGTCGTGTCGCGGTGGAAGTTCTGGGTCTACGTGCTCAACGGCTTCTTCTGCGGACTGGCCGGCGTCATCTACGCCGCCACCTTCTCCTCCATCACCCCGCAGACCGGAAACGGTCAGGAGATGTACGCCATCGCCGCCTGCGTGATCGGCGGCACCTCGCTGGCAGGCGGCGTCGGCTCCCTGTGGGGAACCATCATCGGCGTCTTCGTCATCTCCGTGCTCAAGACGGGCCTGCTGTCAATGGGCCTGCCGGTGCAGTGGCAGCAGGTCCTCATCGGCGTCGTCGTAGTGCTCGCGGTCCTGCTCGACGTCATCCGCTCGCGTCGCTCCGGCCGCGCCTGATCCCGCCATCCGTTCTTCTCCCCCAGCCCACGAAAGGAAAACAACCATGTCCACCATGCTCACCCGGAGGACCGCGCTGACGGCGGCGCTCGTATCCGCCTGCTCGGTATCCCTGCTGGCCGCTTGCAGTGACGACGGCGGCTCCGCAGGTGCGGACGGGAAGATGAAGGTCATCATCATCTCCAAGAGCTACCAGAACCAGTTCTATCAGGCCGCCTTCAAGGGCGCGCAGGACGCCGCAGATGAGCTCGGCGTCGACCTGGAGACCAATGGGCCCGACGCGGAGAGCAACGTCTCCCAGCAGGTGGAGCAGCTGGCCTCCGCGGTCAACCAGCGGCCCGCCGCGATCGCCCTGGCCGCCTGCCAGCCCGACGCCGTGCAGGACGCCCTGGTGAACGCCAAGAACCAGAACATCCCGGTGATCGGCTTCGACTCGGGCGTGCCCGACGACGCCTCCGGCGCGGTGCTGGCCACCGCGACCACGGACAACGAGGTAGCGGGCGGCAACGTCGCCACCAACCTCGCCGCCAATGCCGATTTGCAGTCCGCCCTGGCCTCCGCGAGCGCGGACTCCCCCGCCGTCATCGGGGTGCTCGCGCAGGACTCGACCTCCGGCTCGATCGTCCAGCGCGTGGACGGCTTCACCGCCACCCTGGTGAGCGAGTTGGAGAAGCTCGACGGCCTGGCGGGGGCGGTGGACGTGTCCGGGCAGCAGCGTTGGACCACGCCGTCGTCCAACCCCGCCAAGGTGAAGATCGTCGTCACCGTGCCGCCGACCACCAGCCAGGCGGATATTCAGTCCGCGGCCACGTCGATCCTGTCCACGGACGGGCTGGTCGCGCTGTTCGCCGCGAACCAGGACGCCGTCAACGGCGTCATCAGCGCCACCGCAGACGCCTCCCAGCTGGATCGCGACTCCGGCCGCTACAAGGATCTGCTGGTGGTGGGCTTCGACGCCGGCACCTCCCAGAAGGACGCCGTGCGCTCAGGGGCCTTCCTCGGCTCGGTAACCCAGGACCCCTACCAGATGGGGTACCAGGCGGTCGCCCTCGCCGTGCAGGCGGCCAATGGTGAGAGCGTCGAGGACGTGGACACCGGCTCACACTGGTACGACTCCTCCAACATCGACGATGAGGACATCTCGGTGCTGCTGTACGACTGAGAGATCCGAACAGGCGTGAGGGCCGGCGGCGCGTTGCCGCCCGGCCCCCACGCCTGTTCCACTGCGGTCGCGGCCTGCAATGACTTGGCAACGGCGACCGGGCAACGCTCGCCTAATCCACGGCCAGCCACAGCTCTCCCGTGTCCTGCCGGCGAATCCGCCAGGTGGTGGAGGTGGTCGCCTCCACCAGGGCGGCGTCGTGGGAGACGAGCAGCAGCGCCCCAGGAAATGCCGCCAGCATCGCCTCCAGCGCCCGGATGGAGCCGACGTCCAGGTAGTTGGTGGGCTCGTCCATGACGATCAGCTCAGGCCGGTCGAGGACGCCGAGGGCGAGCATGAGCTTGCGCATCTCTCCGGGACTGATTGCGTCCCCCTCCAGGACCCGCTCCGGAGAGGAGTTGAGCCGGGCGACGATCGACAGCACCCGGCCGCGACGTTCGGTACCCATCCCGGCCAGACGCGCCAGCGTCGCCTGTCTTGTCGCCCGGTCCGGCTCCTGAGGCACATACAGGCGGGTGGTGTCCTGCGGCAGATGCCCCAGTAGGGCGCCGACGAGCGTGGTCTTACCTTTGCCGTTGCCACCCGCCAGTGCCACATGGTCGCGGCTGTCCAGGTGCAGGGCCGGGGTGTGCAGCGTCGTCGTCTCCCCCAGGGGCAGGGCCAGCGGCTCGGTGCGCAGCAGCACGGGCCTTCGGCTCGGGGCGGCGTCCACCCACGCATCGGCGTCGTAGCGCTTGTCGATCCTAATAGCCTCCACTTCGGCGTCGGCGCGGGCGAGCCGGGCCTCCATACGGGAGGCAAGCCGCCCCGTCTTGCCGTCCTGCCCGCTCACCACGGCTAACCGGCGGCGGAAGCGCGCGTCGTTATCGTGCTTGGCGATGTTGCGTCCGGAGCGGCGGGAGGCGGTGCGGGACGCCTCCTCGCGACGTCGCTGGGTCTCCCGGGCCAGACGCCGCTGCTCGCGCCTGGCCGCCTCACGCCACTGGAGGGCGGTGTCACGCTCTAGCTCGGCCTGAGCGGCGGCCTGGGTATAGCCGCCCGGGCGCATGACGGCGCTCCCAGGAGCCATCAACAGGCACTGGGTGCACAGCGCGTCCAGCAAGGCGCGGTCGTGGGCGATGAGGATGCCGACCCCGCTGAAGCGCGCCAGGGCGGCGCGTATGGCCGCGCGGGCGGGGGCGTCGGCGTGGTTGGTCGGCTCGTCCACCACCAGCACGTCTGGTTGTTCCCACAGGGCGCAGGCGATCTGAACCAGTTTGCGCTGTCCGCCCGAGAGGGTGTCGTAGCGCCAGGCCCAGTCGTCGTCGACGCCGAGGTCGCGCCGCAGCCGCATGGCGACCTCGTCGTAGGCGCAGGCGAAGTCCGTCAACGCCGACGGCGGGGCGGTGGCGTCCTGGGCGCAGTAGTGGGCCACGAGCCGCGGAGCCACCGTGCCGGCGTCGGGTTTCAGGTCGCCACAGGCGATGCGGGCGAGGGTGGTCTTGCCGCAGCCGTTGTCGCCGACTACGCCGGTCCAGCCGGTCGGGAAGGTAACCGTGATGCCGGCCAGCGCCGGGGAGGCGGCACCGGGGTAGGTGTAGTGGATATCGGACAGGGTGAACTGCATGCGGGCCTCCTGGGGTGAGGGGGCCGTGCGGCGGTGCAGGCTGTTCGCGATAAGGACTTTCCGACGGGGCCGTATTTGTGTGGCAGGCGGCGCGCCCGCTGGAGCGGGTTCAGTCTGCGCCGGATGGGGCGCGAGCTCAGGCCGGTGGCCTATCGGTATGGAGGTCAGCGATGCTGCACCCCGGGCACGGCCTCATGTGTTGAGTCTGGTTCCGTGCGCCCGTGGGGCGTCGCTACTTCCTCATGCGCCCGACGCTACTGGGTTGGCGCACGCTCGTCCAGCCCAGCTATGGCTTGTCCCGGCTTCGCCAGTACTCCCCACCGCATGTGCGCAGTCAGCATGCAGGGCGCAGCTCCGCCCCGGCAGGACCAGCAGCATTGCCGGGGCGGCGCACCTCGATCATGATCCAGTCACTTGCTCGCAGTTGCGCCGGCGAGCGGCTTGTCGCCGGGGCGGGCGAGCGGGCCGACCAGCTCGTGAGGCTGGTAGAGCTCCTCCAGGTAGGCGACCTCCTCCGCGGTGAGCTTCAGGTCCAGGGCGCGCACGGCGTCGTCAACCCGGCTGGGCCGCGAGCAGCCGACGATCGGTGCGGCCACGCCTCGTGCCCAGTGCCAGGCCAGTGCCACGTCCGCCATGGGAACGCCGCGCTTCTCCGCGGTCTCGGCCACGCGCTCGATGATGGGCATGTCGATCTCGCGGTCGTGGTCGTACTTGCTGCTCATGATCTTGTCGGTGGTGGAGCGCACGGAGTCGGAGTCCCAGGTGGGGCGGGTCAGGTGACCGGAGGCGAGCGGGCTGTACGGGGTGAGCGACATGCCGTACTGCTGGCACACGGGGATCAGCTCGCGCTCGTCCTCACGGTAGAGCAGGTTGTAGTGGTTCTGCATAGAGGCGAAACGGGTCCAGCCGCCCACGTCCGCGGCCAGCTGCAGGTTGTGCAACTGGTAGCCGTACATGGCCGAGGCGCCCAGCGCCCGGACCTTGCCCGCCTTCACCAGCGAGTCGAGGGCCTCCATGGTCTCCTCAACCGGGGTGCCGTAGTCGAAGCGGTGGATGATGTACAGGTCCAGGTAGTCGGTGCCCAGGCGCTTGAGGCTGCCCTCGATCTCCCGGTTGATCGCCTCCCGGGACAGGTGCCCCTCGTTGAAGTAGACCTTGGAGGCCAGTACCACGTCCTCCCGCTTGACGCCTAGGTTCTTCAGGGAGGCGCCGATGAACTCCTCGCTGGTGCCGCGGGCGTAGACGTTGGCGGTGTCTATGAAGTTCACGCCCAGCTCCAGGGCACGGGCGATCACCTCCTGGGTGGCGCTCTGGTCAATGGACCACTGGTGGGAGTCGGGGAAGACCTCCCCAAAGCTCATACCGCCGATGCACAGGCGAGGGATGGTGATGTCCGTGGTTCCGAGCTTGGTGTACTCCATGTCAGAGTCTCCTTGGGTACGTGAGTCGGTATGCGCGTTCGGGCGCGGGGCGGCGACGCCGTCGCCCGGACCTCAGCCTGCCCCGGGCGGCTCCCGCACAGCCAGGTTCTGGCAGTGCCCCCTCGAACACACGTCGAGCCGAGCAACCGGGCTGCAGGGCGCCGCGTTGTCAGTTGCGCAGACAGGCCAGGGGGATGACGAAGACGCCGTCATCTCGGCGGTAAGCGGTGGCTCCGGCGGTGATCACCGCAAGGAAGGACGGCTCGCCCATTCGGTCCAAGTCCACACGGTCCCGCAGGCGGCGCAGGTGGGCAGCAGCATCGTCAAGTTGCGCTGAACCGAGCTTGACCTCGACCGGCGCCCACCGTCCGTCGGCGAGGACGATGACAGCGTCCGCCTCTAGGCCGGTCTTGTCGCGATAGTGGAAGAGCGTCCCGTCGTTGGCTTCGGCGTAGACCCTCAGGTCGCGCACGCACAGCGATTCGAACTGCAGTCCGAAGGTCTCGAAGTCACCTAACAGGTCAGCCGGACTCCAGCGCATGACGGCAGCACCGATAGACGGATCCACGAAATGACGGGTCGGGCTGGTTCTGATCGCGGTCTTCGAGCGCAGCGCGGGGTTCCATGCAGGCAGGTCCTCGATCACGTAGGCGCGCGACAATGCGTCGAGATAGTCGCTTACCGTGTTGGGTGCCATGGAGGCTTCATCAACCGCTAGGTCGGCCGCGATCGTGGCCTGTGAGGCCTGAGTGGAGACGTGGCGCGCATAGGCGCGCATGAGTGCGCGCATGCGGGTGGCGTTTCGGGCGACACCATCCATGCGCGCTACGTCGGAGTCGACCAGGCCCTCAACATAGTTCCTTGCCAGGCGCCCGGCCGGCACCGCTGCGCCTGCGGTGACGGCGGCAGGCCAGCCGCCGCGGCAGAGCACCCGTGCCATGTCTTCCACGTCAAGCGTGGCGACGCCGACGATCTCCGTTTCTCCGTCGAAAAGCGCCTTTAGAGACACCTGCCCAGTGGACTCCTCCGACTCGAAGAGCGTCATGGTCCGCATGACTAGGGAGGCAATCCTCCCGACGCCGGAATGCATCCCCTGTACAGTCGGCGTGGATGAGCCGGTGAGTATGAACTGCCCCGGCTCGCCGCGGCGGTCGACGGCGAAGCGGATCGCGTCCCACAGCTGCGGAGCCATCTGCCACTCGTCTATGAGTCGCGGGGTCTCACCTTCCAGCAGCGCGGAGGGCTTTGCATCAGCGAGCGCGAGGTAGGACCGACTGCGGTCTGGATCCTGGAGGTATATGACGCTGCCGGCCTGCTGTAAGGAGGTAGCGGTTTTGCCGCACCACTTCGGTCCCCTGACCTGCACCGCACCGCTGATCGCCAGCGCCTCGCCAAGCAGGTCGTCTGCGAGTCGTGGCAGGTAGCGCATGGCTCGTTCCTCCAGCTTCCGAATCCCGCATCCTTCCGACGCCAGCCTACCCGACTGCGTCAGGTGGACCGGATCCGTTGCGTCAGTTGGACCAGATCTGTTGCGTCAGTTGGACCGGATCCGTTGCGTAAGTTGGCGCCAGTCCGGCTCTTCCGGTACAAGAGTGCGCCGGACGGGTAAGGCCGAGGGTGTTCAGATGCGCGCGCATCGCGGCAGCCGGTTGCGACGGCCCGATCCCGGCGCAGACCGTGGCGGAATGTCCGAGAACGGCACGAACGGCGCCGGACGCGTAGGCAACCGCGAGCAGAACGTTGCAATCATGCGGGTGCCGCATCAGGCTGCATGGGCATCGACGGCGTTTCTGCCGAATCTGGACATTTCTGCCTCCGCCCTGGGGCATGCCCTCCACCAGGCCCTGGCGAACGAGCCTGCCACCGCACCCCAAATACACAGCTTCGCGCCTTATCGCTTCTGCCAGCGCCGCAGGTGGGGCAGTACCGCACTCATGTAGGAGATGGCCTCGTCCTCGGTGATGTGCACACCCTCGGACATGTACGGAGCGCTGTTCTCGATCGCCTCTTCCAGCGTCTCCGGACCGATGAAAGCGCCGTCCTGGTAGCACCAGGCGCAGTAGTCCTCGGACTTGGTGCCGTCCATCTTCTTGCCGTGCTGCTCCTCCTTCGGGATGGGCATGCCACAGCTCTGGCAGTGGGGTCCGGGGGTGGCCCCGGTCTCCCAGCGCGAGACCGCCTGCCGGGTGACCATGACCCGCTGCGCCAGTTCGTCCTGCGTCAATCCCCGCTCCACTCGGACCTCGGCGACGACTTCTCCGATTGTCATATCGGCCTCCTCTTCCGCGGCTTCCCAGCGCTGCCGCCACATAAGAACAGCACACGCCCCGTCGAGCAACGGGTTGTTGTACCGCCACCCCGATCGCCGATCATGGGCACAAGGCCCTCAGGGGAAAGGTGAGGACGCCGTCGGAAGCTTCATAGTGGGACCGTCCGCAGTCACGACGGCGGTGAAGACCGGTGCGGGCGTACATCGCGTGTCAATGTCCGCCACGAACGCGGCCAGGGAGTCCTGGGCCCGCGCTATCTGCCGCTGCCCCAATTTGACCTCAAAAGCAGCCCAGTGACCGTCATCGAACTCGACGACGGCGTCGGCCTCCTTTCCCGACTTGTCCCGGTAGTGGTAGACACGCCCGCCCCGCAACTCGGCGAAAGTACGCAGATGCTGCACAACCTGGGACTCGAACCACAACCCGGCGGTATCCAGGTCTTGCATCAGGCGCTCTGCCGAGGTCCCGGTGATGGCTGCAGCCAGTGCGGGATCCACGAAATGGAGTTTTGATGAGGTTCGCACCGCGTAGCGCGAGCGCAGGTGCGGAGCCCACGCGGGCTGCTCTTCGACAATGAAGAGCCGCCTAAGGGCGTTGACGTAGTTCGCGGCGATATCTGCACTGAGCACCTGAGTTGTACAGGCAGCGGCGCCTCGCCGTCGAACAGTGCCGCCAACGAGACCTTCCCTGTACCCAGGCCCCGCTCGAACAGGGTCATCGGCCGCAGGCGCACCCTGGAGATCCGGTGGATACCAGAATGCCGCGTAGCATCCTCGGCGGGAACCGAGGAACCGGTGAGTATGAACTGTCCGGGGCGTTGCCTGGAGTCGACCTCCCGTCGTACCGCATTCCACAGGTCCGGCGCCAGCTGCCACTCGTCGATCAGCCTAGGAGTATCACCCTCCAGCAGCAACGCAGGATCGAGGTCGAGCGCAGCTCGAATCTGGGGCAGACCCGAGTCCAGGGCGACCTCGGATGCCGCATGCTGCCGTCCGGTCATGGTCTTGCCGCAGCGCGCACGCCTTCGATGAGAAGCCCGCCCGAATAGCCCAGGATCTCGCTTATCAGTGCGTCAACGACGCGAGGACGGTAGCCCGTACCGGTCATCGTCCGCCTCCCACAATACAGTGCAAAACCAACCTCGACCCGAGAGTTGGCATCATTCCAACCCGGCAGTTGGCACCCTTCCAACCCGGCAGTTGGCGTCATCTCAAGCCTCAACCAGCCGCACGAGGCTGCTAACAATGCGCGCCATCGGTCAGGGCACGAGCCCCATCCATCACCAGGCCGACGCCGATGTCCATCATCCGCTGTGGCGCAACCGCCTTTCCCCCTTCAAGTCACGCCTGGTAGATGCGCAGCGGAGCCGAAGTGACATGAGCCGGGTACAACGCCCACTCGCCCGCGTCCCAGCCCTGCGGGATGTTGCCGCTGCCATCCGCCTCACGGACCTCGGCCATCATCCGCTCACGGATGGCGTCGTGCCGCCCAGCAACGGTGACCGCCTCATAAAACTCGTCTGCGCGACGCTGAACTCGAAAAAGGCACGGGTGATCACCTCGGCATTCTCTGGAAATGACAGCCCCGCGATGCGCTCGATGTCGGGCTGGGAGTACTGCGCCTGCACCTCGGCCAGCAGGTACTCGATGGCTGGGTAGTGGCAGTAGAAGGCCTTCTTGTTGATGCGCGCCCGCTCGCACAGCTCTTTAACAGTGACTGCCGCGAAGCCCTTCTCCAGGATCAGCTGCCTGAAGGAACTCTTCCGGTCTGCGGGTGTGGTGGGTGGTGGCTGTTGCCGGCCTAGTGGGTTGGGTGCTGGCGGGTGGTGTGCGCCTCGGGCGACCGCCGTGGGGCGGAATGTCCAAATTCGGCACGAAGGCCACCGACGACCGCTGGGACCGATTTGAAAACCGCATGATTCCAACGTTCTACCCATGTCCTAGGGCGATGTCGGAGTCGTTTATGCCGTTTCTGGACACTTCGGGCCGCTACACACGGGAACGAGCACCAACAGCGAGCCACCGCGGGCGGACAAGGCCACCCGCGCACCCGAGATCACCCCGGAGTCCAACACCACGCCCCCGAAGCTGGAAGAGCCCCGCCCGCAACTCTCCAAGGCATTGCCGTACTCGACGGCGAGCGGCACAGCTGGTTAGCCGTCCACCCGGGGCTTGCGGCCCTGCCCTGCATCCGGCGCGCTGCCTGGCGGCGGCGAGGCAGGCCGGGCCCGGCGCCCGCACCTTTCCCAGGCCCCTACTGGTCTCAGGGCCCTGCTTGGACCGCATCTCCGCGGTTGGACCGTCTGGGAGTGCGCCTGGGGCGGCCCAAGTGCAGCCGGACGGTCCAAGCGCAGCCCGGCAGTCCAAGCAGACACGAGCCAGTCGACCGAACCGCCACCCGTCAGCATCCCTGCTTGCCGAGGCCGAGGCGACGGACTCAGCTCATATGCGCCTCGCCCCAAGTACACAGCTGGTCGAGCACCTCCATGAGCGACTCCCCCAGCTCGGTCAGCGAGTACTCCACCTTCGGAGGAATCTGCGGATACTCCTGGCGCGCCACCAGGCCGTCCGCTTCTAGTTCCTTCAGATTCGCGGACAGGGTCTTGTCCGTGATCCGGCCCAGATAACGCCGCATTTCGTTGAAGCGAACCGGCTGAAACTCCATCAGGCAGTACAAGACGGCCATCTTGTGCTTACCTCTGATGAGCGACATCGTGTAGCTGTAGCCGGTGCCCTCGAACTTCGCGTCCGCAATGCTTGTGCCGCGATCCGACATCTTTGCACTTTCTTCTGAGATGGTACCTATCTTCTAAAATAGTACTAGCCTGGTCTCCGGCGGCGCAATAGAGTGCCGCACGTGGGGCGGGCACCCACAGCGCTCCGCCCTCAGACCAGAGAGGACACCGGCATGGCTAACGCATCCATCCGCGACTACCAGGACATCATCGACTGCGTGAAGATCTACACCGAGGGCGGCAACGTGAGCGGTGATGCACAGCGCCCCGCCTTCATGGAGGGCGCGACCATCAATGGGGATCCCATCCAGACCCTGTTCGACACCGTCGACCAGCTCGGCCCCGGCGAGTCGACCGCGCAGATTGACGTGCTCGACGTCGTGAATGACATCGCCGCCGTACGCGTAACGATGGAGAACTTCCACGGCGCCGGCTACGTGGACTTCCACGTACTGAGGAAGACCGAGCAGGGATGGAAGATCGCCGCGAAGGTATTCACCGACAAGTAACCGCCGACGGACGGAGAAGACGGAATATGACGGGAAAGGAGATCGCCATGAAGGTGTTTGTCGCAGGAGCGTCCGGGCGCGTGGGTCAGGAGCTGGTGTCGCGCCTGGCGGCGCGCGGATATGAGGTGATCGCCGCGTCCCGCAATGCCGAGTCCCGGCAGTGGCCGACGGGCGTCGTCGCCCAGGACTTCGATTTCCATGCCGACGTCGAGGCGATGACAGCCCAGGTACGCGGAAGCGACGCCGTAGTCTTCACCGCCGGTTCGCGCGGCAAGGACCTGCTGCAGACCGACGCGTTCGGTGCCGTGAAACTCATGCGGGCCGCTGCCGCGGCCGGCATCAGCCGCTTCATAATGCTCAGCTCGATCTTCTCCTTGCAGCCCGAGAAGTGGGAACAGGAGCCGTCGCTGAAGAACATCACCGACTACAACATCGCCAAGTTCTTCGCCGACGAGTGGCTGACCAGGCTCTCGGGCCTGGAGTGGACTCTGGTACAGCCGAGCGTATTGGAGGAGGAGGCGGGCACCGGGCTCATCGAGCTATACCCGCAGCACGACGGGAGCATTCCCATCCCCGACGTCGCCGAGGTCCTGGCCCGCGTTCTCGACACGCCCAGCACCGTCGGCAAGGTGCTCACGATCAAGCGGGGCGATGAACCCATCGCCGACGCCCTGGCTCGCGCCTGATCTGCGCGCGGAGGCGCCCCAACTAAGAGCGAGCCGACCGGGCTCCACCGGCGGCCGACTCAGGGGGTGACCACCACCTTGCCCGAGGCTCCGCCGGCGTCGACGCGCGCCAGCACCACGGACACCTGCGCCAGCGGCAGGACCTGCCCCCACCTGCACGGGTACGCCCGGCTACGCCAGGATCGTCGAGGCCCGCTCCAGCTGTGCACCGTCGGAGTGGGCGAAGACGAAGCGGTAGCGCTGCCCGCGCTTGGCGGCTGCGCGGATGCCAACCAGCGCGAACAACACCCGCTTGAGAGGTCCGTGTCCCGCCTAGGAACGCCAGGTTACATATCTCGCAGTAGAACGGGTCTTCAGACAAGCCATCACAGCCCCTACCTCCTATTTCACAGCCACGGCACCGTAGGCGGTGCGGTCGGTTAGAGCGAAACCCGGCTTGCGCCCCAGACCCCAGTAGACCGGCGAGCGGAAGCACAGCCAGAACACGGCCACGAGCCAAGCGACAGCAATAACCCAGTCGAACCACATAAAGCTCGCAGAGTCGAAGACCCGCGTGAAGTAGCGCACAGCTATTGGGGTAAGGCCGACCACCGCGGTGACCATGCCGGGATTGTAGAGCGTGCGCAGCCGTACATTGAACACAACCAAGTGCATGAGGATCTCGGCGACATTGAAGAGCATAGCCGCCAGCACGAGCGGGCGCGCACCAGGTACGATTATGGGAAGAATATAAACAAGCAGCAGGAAGCCCCAGTTGCCGTACATGGAGTTGAGGTTGTTGCAGTCCCACTTGGACGAGTCCATCTCGCCGCTGCCCATGAGCACCTTGACGCCCATAAAGGGAAATCCACCCGGGAAACCAAACTCCTCGAAAAAGTGCAAAAACAACACCATTACCGACGCGATCTGCAGCGTGAGCAGCGGGCCGCGCGCTATGAAGATGGCAGCCAGCGCCACACCTCCCGCCAAGTACACCGACACATAATGCCAGTTGTTCACGATTGTCTTGCCCATGGCACCCGCCTTCCATCGGGATCTGTCCGTTGACACCGTTGTACGCCCCGGCAACAGCCCCTGCAATGAGCAAAATAGCTCGATGGTACAATATCGAACCGTTCGTCTAGATTCGTCTAATGAGAGGTACCATGAACGAGGAAGACCTACGCGTGGTAAAGACACGCGAGAACATAGAGGGCACGTTCATGCGGCTTCTGGGCGAGAAGGACTTCTCTCAAGTCACCGTGGCCGAGCTCATTCGCGAATGCCGCATATCCAAGGGCACGTTCTACTACCACTACCGCGACAAGTATGACCTTGCCGAGAGGCTGCTACGGCGACAATTCGAGGTATTCGCTACCGTGGTGGATGAAAGCCGAACCGCCATTGAGAACGGCGATGCCGAGGTTGGACGCCTGGTGGCTACCCTCGTGCAGCTTGTCACCAATTTTGCTCGCCTGAGCTCCATCCGCACGCCCGAGCTGGACTCAAGGGAGGAGCTCACGCGTTTCCTGCAGGACAAGTTCGTAGCCTACATCGGCCAGCAGCCTGAGCTAAGGACCCGGGATCCCGAGCAAGTCGCCAGGTTCCTGGCCGCGATCGTCGTTGCCGAGGCCGAAATGGTCGGCGCGGGCAGGGTTGAGGCAGGCCCTGTCTTCTTTGAGGCGCTGCATGACCTGGCTGCCCTCATTGAGAGGCTGCCAAGGCCCTCCACGCAACCCTGACCACCACCGCACGCATCCTTCAGGATGCCGTCCCGAAAGCCAGGCAGGTCAATATGACGCAGCAGAGGTACCGTCCACTTCGCACACCATCAGCCATTCGGTCTCATCGGCGCCGTCGCCCACGATGCGGAAGCCCATTCGCTCGTACAGGCTGCCCGGTGAAGTCCTCGGGCACGTGGACGGCCTCCAGCAGGAAGTCCTTCAGCAGAAAGTCCTCCAGCAGGGGCGTCTCCTCGAGCCGCAGCGACCGAATCGCGATTGCATCGTCTTCGATGATCAAAACCCGGTCTCCGCGGCTGGCCGGACGCTCAGCCGATGTACGGGATGCGGAAGTAGTCGAGGTGTTGTTTGAAGCGGTCCTGCGCTGCACGGCAGGTCTCCAACAGGAATCCGGGCTGCGAGTCCCATTCGCGCAGGCCCCGGTAATAGAAGCCCTTCATGTCATCGGTGATGATGAAGGGCACGACGCCACTCGCCAGACACTCACCCAGCATGATTAATCTCCCGACCCGGCCGTTGCCGTCCTGGAAAGGGTGGATGCGCTCGAAGCACACGTGCATGTCAATGATCTCTTCCAGGGTGTGGCGCTGAGCCGGACGATAGCGGGTCAGGAGCGCACCTATCGCCTCAGGCACCTCTTCGGGCGGCGTCGTCGGCATCCCGGAGACCTCGTTGGGCACGCGCTTGTAGTCGCCGACGGCGAACCATTCCTTGGCGGCGTCGCCGGTCGCCGCCTTGAGAATGCGATGCAGACGCTTGATCGCACCCTCGGTGAGCGGCTCACCCACATGGTCGATTACAGCGTCGATAGCGCGGAAGTGGTTGGAGGTCTCGACGACGTCGTCCACGCGTACCGGCCCCTCGGAGGCGTCTAGCGTACGGGTCTCGAAGATGAGGCGGGTCTGCTCCTCGGAGAGCCGACTGCCCTCAATCCGGTTCGAGGAGTAGGTGAGGTCAATCTGGAGGCGGTGGTAGATCCCGCCCTTAATCCTCTCCGCCTTCTCCGCTCGCAGCCGGGCCAGTAGCGGCGATCCGGGCACGTTGACGCGCTCCGCGGCATCATTCAGCAAGGGCGCCGTCGCCGCGCGTGATGGCCGCGTCACCGGCGCATCGTCATCAGTCGTCATCGGACACGATTGTAGGGTCCGGCGCCGTCTATTCGGCGGCCCAAGGTTCCATGCCACATTCCCGACCGGCTGCAGCATGCTGCACTTGCTTGGGGTAGCCCGTCGCGCGCCCCTCGCTCTACCTGCCTATTCCCATTCGATGGTGCCGATGGGCTTGGGGGTCAGGTCGTAGGCCACCCGGCACACGCCAGGGACCTCCGCCAGGATGCGGGTGGTGATCCGCCGCAGCAGCGGCCAGTCGAGCTCGGGCACCTCGGCGGTCATGGCGTCGACCGTGTTGACGCAGCGGATGATGACGGGCCAGTCGAAGGCGCGCTTGCCCTCGCGCACGCCGGTGGCGCGCATATCCGGCACCACGCAGAAGTACTGCCAGATGTCCTGGCCGGCGGCCTCGATCTCCTCGCGGACGACGGCGTCGGCCTCCCGCAGCGCCTCCATGCGGTCGCGGGTGATCGCACCCAGGCAGCGCACCCCCAGTCCCGGACCGGGGAAGGGCTGGCGCTCCACCATGGACTCCGGCAGGCCGAGCCGGCGGCCGACCACGCGCACCTCATCCTTGTAGAGCAGCTTGACGGGCTCGACGAGCTCGAAGTCCATGTCCTCGGGCAGGCCGCCGACGTTGTGGTGGGCCTTCACGCCGTCGGCGGACTCCAGGATGTCGGGGTAGATGGTGCCCTGCCCCAGGAAGCCGACACCCTCAAGCCCCGCAGCCTGCTCGGCGAACACGTTGATGAACTCGGCGCCGATGAGCTTGCGCTTGGCCTCGGGGTCGGCCACGCCCGCCAGCAGGTTCAGGAACCGGTCCGTGGCGTCGACGTATACGAGGTTGGCACCCAGCCCGTCCCGGAAGACCTCGATCACCTGCTCGGACTCGCCCTTGCGCATGAGGCCGTGGTTGACGTGGACGCTGATCAGCTGCTTGCCGATCGCCTTGATAAGCAGGGCGGCGACGACGGAGGAATCGACGCCGCCGGATAGGGCGAGCAGCACCTTGCCGCCGCCGACCTGCGCGCGCACGGCCTCGACGGCCTCGGCGATGAAGGCGTCCGCCAGCTCTGGGGTGGTGATGCGCTCCATGTCGGGGCGCTGGTTGGAGGTGAAGTCCACTACGGTCTCCTTCATCGTCGCGTGCGTGCTCCGCGGACGACTCTACTGCCATCCCCGAGACGGCGCGGAAGAAGCCGACCCTTCACGATGAGCGGGCACCCAAGATGTCAAAATCGATGACAAACGCGTCCAGGGGCGTTGGCGCCAGCGAACAAAACGTTGGAATCATGCGGGTGCCGGATCGGCTCTCGCCGGCATCGGGAGTGTTTGTCATCAAAATTGACACTTCCGCCCCGGGCACACCGCCGCGCACTCAGCAGTCTGCGGCCGTCGCTACTCCCACTCGATGGTGGCCGGGGGCTTGCTGGTCACGTCCAGCACCACGCGGTTGACCTCCGGGACCGCGTTTGTGATGCGCGTGGAGATGCGAGCCAGCACGTCGTAGGGCAGCCGCGTCCAGTCCGCCGTCATGGCGTCCTCACTGCTCACCGGCCGCAGCACCACCGGGTGCCCGTAAGTGCGCCCGTCGCCCTGCACACCCACCGAGCGCACATCGGCCAGCAGCACCACCGGGCACTGCCAGATCTCCCCATCCAGCCCCGCCGCCGTCAACTCCTCGCGGGCGATCGCGTCCGCCGCCCGCAGGATGCGCAGGTTCTCGCGCGTCACCTCGCCGATGACGCGAATACCCAGCCCCGGCCCGGGGAAGGGCTGGCGGGACACGATCCCCTCGGGCACACCCAGCTCCCGGCCGATGGCGCGCACCTCGTCCTTGAACAGGGCGCGCAGCGGCTCGATCAGCTCGAAGTCCAGATCCTCGGGCAGGCCACCCACGTTGTGGTGGCTCTTGATATTGGCGGCGCCCTCGCCGCCGCCGGACTCGACCACGTCCGGGTACAGCGTGCCCTGCACCAGGAACTTGATCTCCCCGCCGACGGAGCCCACCTCCTCAATCACACGCCGCTGGGCGGCCTCGAAGGAGCGGATGAACTCCCTGCCGATGATCTTGCGCTTGGCCTCCGGCTCGCTCACGCCCGCGAGCGCGGTCAGGAAGCGCTCGGACTCGTCCACGGTGATCACGCGGATGCCCATGCCCTGGGCATAGTCGTGCTCCACCTGCTCGCGCTCGCCGGCGCGCAGCAGGCCGTGGTCCACGAAGATGCAGGTCAGCTGGTCCCCGATGGCCCGGTGCACCAGGGCCGCGGCCACGGAGGAGTCGACGCCGCCGGACAGGCCGCAGATTACGTGGGCGTCGCCCACCCGCTCCCGGATGGCCTCGACCTGCTCGTCGATGATGTTGCCCGGCGTCCAGGTGGCGGGAATGCCGGCGCCGTCGTGCAGGAAGTTCTCCAGTGCCCGCTGCCCGAACTGCGAGTGCATCACCTCCGGGTGCCACTGCAGCCCGTACAGGCGCCGGGCGGGGTCCTCGAAGGCGGCCACGGGCGTCTGCGCGGTGGAGGCGGTGACGGTGAAGCCGTCCGGGGCGGCCTGCACGGCGTCGCCGTGGCTCATCCACACCGCCTGCCGGGCGGGGGTGCCGGCGAACAGGCAGGAGTCGGGGTCGACGTCGGCCTCGGTGTGCCCGTACTCGCGGGTGCCGGTGCGCCCGACGGTGCCGCCGAGGGCCTGGGCCATGGTCTGGAAGCCGTAGCAGATACCCAGCACCGGCACCCCCGCGTCGAACAGGGCCGGGTCCACGCCCGGGGCGCCGTCGGCGTACACGGAGGCGGGCCCGCCGGACAGGATGATGGCGGCCGGATGCTTGGCGAGCATGCCCGCCGCCGACATGCTGTGGGGCACAATCTCGGAGTAGACGCTCGCCTCGCGCACGCGACGGGCGATCAGCTGGGCGTACTGGGCGCCGAAGTCCACCACGAGGACGGGGCCGGTCCGGCCCTCCTCCCCGGTGGCGGCATGGGGAGATGTCGTCACCGGCACAGGATAGCGGGATCCGCCGCTGCGATGACGACGACGTCCGCGAGCGCCACGGCCGAGCACCACGGCCACCCGAACGCTCTTCGACGTGCGCGCTTCCAGCACCCTCCGCCTGCCAGTGCGCCCCGCCTCACACCAGCAGGTAGGCGGCGGACAGCACCGTCAGCACGGTCACCAGTGGATCGAAGATCTTGTTGTCCATGCGCCCGGCCAGCCAGCGCCCTCCCAGCGCCGCAACCACCACGACCGGCACCAGCGCCAGGTCCAGCCACAGCGTATCGGGCCGGATAATGCCCAAGCCGATCGAGAAGGGCAGTTTTACGAGGTTGACAATGAAGTAGAACCACGCGGTGGTCCCCAGGAAGGTCGCCACCGGGAAGCGCGAGGCCAGGAAGTACATGCTGGTGACCGGTCCGCCGGCGTTGGCGGCCATGGTGGTGAATCCCGCCAGGGTGCCGTAGACAGCGCGCCCCACCCGGCCCTGGATCTGCGGGGGCCGCGGCAGCCGCATGAGCAGCAGGGTGACCGCGATCAGTGCCAGCAGCAGCACGCCGATGAACTTCTTGGTGACCTCGTCGGAGGCCACGCGCAAAAAGAGCGCGCCCAGCACCACGCCCGCGAGCACTCCGGGGACGAGCCGACGCAGCGTGCCCCAGTCGGCGTCGCGCCGGTACATGCTGATCGCCAGCACGTCCCCCACCAGCAGCAGCACCAGCATGGTGCCGGTGGACTCCTTGGCAGGCAGCACCGTGGCGAACAGGGCGACGGCGAGCGTGGCCGCACCGGGAAGTGCGGTCTTGGCCAGGCCGATGGCGGCGGCGGCGATGATGAGGATGAGCCATGTCGGAGTGGACAACATTGTCAGCACAAATGCATCCTAATACCTGTGCGCCCCGCCGACCGGGGCCCATGGTCGCATCTCGGGCGGCGCAGCCCGCAAGCAGCTCCTCCTGGCAGGAAGGCGATTGATGACAACCGCTAAGCGCACCCCGCCGCAAAGGCGCCTGCGGGCCCTGCTCCTGGGCTCCGAACTGGCCTCCGGGGCCGCCTGGGGCGCAGTCGGCGCAACCCTGGCGGGCAGCAGCGGAGCAAGGGCGGCACTGACCGCCCACGGCAGCGCGGGCGCCGATTCGCTCGCGCCCCTACTGCTGACACTCGCAGCCCTGCCGCTGGGCTCCCTCGTGGGAGCGCCCGCCCTCGACTTTGTCTCCCGCGCCGGCGGACGCCGCCCGGCGATGCTTACGTGTGCGGTCCTAACCGTGCTCGGCTGCCTGCTGGCAGCCGCGGACAGGTCATTCCTGTGCGTAACCGGTATAGGTGTGGTCGGCCTGGGGGTGGGCGGCTACGCGATTGTGGCACCAAAGCTGGCCCACGAGCTGGCCGAGCACGGGCACCGTCGGCTGATGCCGCGGATGCGGGCCGCCGCCCCGGCCGGAGCCGGCCTGGCGGTGCTGGCCGGCGCGCTGGGCGCACTGCTGTCCCCCGCACAGGGCGTGGCCTGCGCCTGGACTACTCCACAGCTGGCAGCAATTGGCTCACTACTACTGATGCTAACCCTGCCGGAGACGCCGCAGTGGTATGCCGCGCAGGGGCGCGTGGACGCCGCTTACGCGGCGCTGCAGCGCATGCTGGGCGGGCTTGAGGCCGCCGTCGGCATCGACTGGGTGATGATGGATACCGGCACGCGCGGTGAGCAGCACCCGATCGGCCGCTCCGACCTCGCGATTAAGCGTGTTAGGCGCACCGTCGTCGCCGGGCTACTGCTTGAGGCCGTACAGGCCCTGCCGTTGGGCCTGGCGAGCCTGTGCCTGGGGCCGTCCCTACTGGCCCAGGCCGCCGACGCTGCCGACGCCGCCGGGACGGGGATGACGACCTTGCCGGTCGGCATCGCCGCAGTCCTAGCCGCTGCCTGGGCGGCTATTGCACTGCTAGGCACCAGGCGGCGCGGCGACCGCTACGCCTACGCCTGGATTCTTGCGGGCATCGGCGCCTCCGCCTGCGGCATCACGCTGCTGGCTCTAGCCGATACGGTCCACGGCGTCGGCCTGGTGGCACTGCTGGCCGGCGTGGACGCACTGCTGGTGGCCTGCCAGTTCCTAGCCGTGGCTCCCGCGTGCACGGGCAGCATCGACCCGCTCGTACCGCCCTGGCTGCTGCGCTCGCAGCGGCGCGCCGTCGCTACGCTCAGGCCGCTGGTGCAGTTGGTCTCCGTGACGGCTCCGGCGCTGCTGCTGGCGCTGGTGCCCGCCCCTACGGCGATCGGGGTCGTACTGGGCTGCCAGGTGCTCAGCCTTCTGATCGCGGTGGTGACACTGCCGTGGGCCCTGGCGGCAATGCGCTGAGTACAGCAAAAAGCGCCGGCCCGTGGGGTCGGCGCTCGGCGCTTGGCTCGCGGCGGTGTCACTGCACGCGCCCCGCCGGCGGCGCAGGTGCTGCGCGGTCCGCGTCGCCCGCGCAGCTCGGGAGGAGCAGGGCGCAGGCCCGTCCTCCGGTTCGGTTCAATGCTTCAGTCGGCCAGGATGTTCACAGCGGTGTACACGCTCACAAAAGTGGCAACCGCGGTGAGCAGGCCGGCGGCGATCAGCAGCGGAGCAGATGACGCGATGAGGCCGACGACGGTCATCACGAGCAGCACGGAGCCGACAACCAGCAGGGCGATCTGGAACGTCAGAAGCTCGGTTGCGCCGGCCTCGTCCCGCGTTGCGGTAGTGGGCTGGGCGGTGGCGGACTGCGGGGTGGTGACGGTGGCGGCGTCGACGACGGGTGCGTTCATGTTGGCTTTCCTTCCAGTTCCTGTGCGGAACCGGTCGGGCGGCCCGCACAGCGGTGTGCCCGACCCTGCGGTCGGCGCCGACCTGTCTGGTCGGCAACCCGAACAATAGAAACTTCCCCAACGGTTTGTAAATACAAAGCACTGATATTCGCGTCACGTTCACGCCGTCGCCGGCACTCCCGGCCCGCGCGCCCGGTACCCCGCGCCCAGCGACAGCACCCACCACTAGGGCGGCCCCGCCCGCAACCCGCCACAGTGCACGGCCTATCCTGGCACCGCCTACACCGCCTCCCGCACCCCCTCCCGGCCCCGCACCTCAAGGAGTGACGCCGTGACAGCCTCATCTCGCCCGGCGTCACCACACGCCACGCAGCAGGACGTCGCCGCCGCGGCGGGCGTGTCCCGCGGACTCGTGTCCCTGGCACTCAAGGGCGGAGGCCGCATGTCTCCGCAGACGCGCCGCCGCATCCTGGACGCCGCAGCGCGCCTTGACTACCACCCCAATGCGGCGGCGGCCGAGCTGGCGGCCCGCCAGTCCCGGCGCCTGGCGGTGGTGGTGCCCTACCTGGACAACCCCTTCTTCGGCCTGCTGCTGCGGGCACTGCGGCGGCGGGCCAGGCAGGCCGGCTACACCTTGGTTGCGCTGGCCTCAGACCTGGGCGAGGACCTGGAGAGCTCAACCATCGACGACGTCCTGTCCCTGCGCCCGGCCGGACTCATCCTCCCCGGCACCTCCATGACAGCCACGGAGCTGCGGGACCTGGGTCGGCGAGTCCGTCTGTGCGTGATCGACCGCAGCCTGCCGGAGTCGGCAGGAATCGCGACCGTGCGGCTCGACGAGGCCGACGCCGCCCGATTGACCGTGGAGCACTTGACCTCGCAGGGGTATACCCGCCTGGCCTTCCTCTCCCCCGCCGCACGGCTGCGGGAGACGATCCTTGGGGAGCGGGTTGAGGAGTGCCGCAAGGCCGCGGCGCGGGCCGGGGTGGGCCTCACCGAGGTCAGCGCCGACGCGGGCGTGGGCGCGGCCATCGCACAAGCCCTGGAGGTGGGCACAGGACCACTGGGACTGATCGCGTACAACGACCTACTGGCGATTGACGCCATCGCCGCGGGGCTGGGGCACGGGCTAAGCATCCCCCTCCAGCTCGGAGTCTCCTCCTACGACAACACCCCCCTGGCCGAGGGCATCGAACTGCGCATAACCAGCATCGACCAGAACCCGGACATGCTGGCGGCCGGGGCGCTGGAGGCCCTACTCAATCCGGGGGACATCTCCGGCTTTCGTCGCGTGGTGCCGGCCCGGCTGGTTGAACGCTCCTCCACGGCACGCCACTGAGCCATCGCGCCGACCACCGACTCGCACCAACCCCGTCTACCCCACCGGCCTCACCCCGAAGCCATCCCCACAAAGCGGCGCTTGACAGGACAAATACTCATCCATAGACTGCTTGTACACCGCTGCTGACACGCGTTACCTCAATGGTTGCCTTGGGCGCTGACGACGTTTCGGTCGCGGCAACCGACAAAGGAGTCACCTATGACCACTAAACGCAAGCTGGGAGTCGGGGTCATCTCACTGGGCTGGATGGGCCGCCTACACGCCCGCAGCTACCGCTCCCTGTCCGAGCGCTTCCCGGAACTGGAAGTTGAGGCCCGCCTCGTGGCCGCCGCCGACCCGATCGAGGAAGCACAGCGGGCCGCTGTGGAGGACCTGGGCTTCGAGCGCGCCTACGCCGACTACCGCGAGCTGCTGGCCGATCCGGAGGTTGCGATTGTCTCCATCGCCTCTCCGAACTTCCTCCACGAGGAGATCGCCCTGGCCGCCGTAGAGGCCGGCAAGCCGTTCTGGATCGAGAAGCCCATGGGCACCTCGGCCGAGCAGTCGGAGAGCATAGCCCGCGCCGCCGAGGCCGCCGGCCTGGTCACCGCCGTCGGCTTCAACTACCGGCACGCGCCGGCGATTGAGTACATGCGCGAGCTCATCCGCTCCGGAAAGCTCGGCCGCATCACCAACGCCCGCATCTGGTTCATCGCCGACTACAACTCCTCGCCCCGCAGCCCGCTGACCTGGCGCGCCTCCAGGGAGAAGGCGGGCGCCGGCGTCGTCCCGGACCTGATGAGCCACGGGGCGGACCTGGCCCAGTACCTGATCGGCCGCATCGCCTCGGTGACCGCCCTGACCGACACCTTCATCAAGGAGCGCCCCATACCAACCAAAATGGGCATCGGCCACTCCGGCTTCGAGATCGGCGACGAGGTCGGCGAGGTTGAGAACGAGGACTACGTGGGCATGCTCGCCCGCTTCGAAGGCGGCGCCGTGGCCACGATGGAGTCCTCGCGCGTGAGCGTGGGGCCGCGCGCCGAGTACGTGGTGGAGGTCTACGGCACGCAGGGCTCGGCCCGCTGGAACTTCGAGCGGCTCAACGAGCTCGAGGTCTGCCTGGGCGTGGACGGCGGGCCCACGCACGGCTACCGCCGCGCCATGGCCGGCCCCGCCTGGGGCGAGTGGCACCGCTACCAGCCCGCCATCGGCACCTCCATGGGCTTCGACGACCTGAAGTCCATTGAGGCCGCCCAATTCGTCCGGTCCGTCCTGACCGGCGAGCAGCACGCCCCCTCTGCCGCCGACGCCTGGTGCGCCGCCGAGGTCGACGCCGCCGTCGTCGCCTCCGCGGCCGACGGGCAGTGGCACGACGTCGCCCGCGTTCAGGGCCGCACCACCTTCGACGCCTGAGCCCGAGCAACCGCAACAACCAGACAGACACGTTCCCAACCGCATCAAACCCAACCGCATCAAAGGAGATCGCTCATGAGCTTCCGCCTCGACCCCGCCACCGCCATCAACGACCCCCACGGCATCACCTGGGGCATGCACCCCATCGCCTGGCGCAACGACGACATCAAGGAGGTCGGCGCCTTCAACACCCTGGAGGACATGCTCCTGGACCTGGCGGACCTGGGCTACCGCGGCACCGAAGTGGCCGGCTGGTTCCCGGCCAAGGAGGTAGCTAAGGAGCGTGCCGACGCCCGCGGCATCGCCATCGTCGCCCAGTGGTTCTCCTCCTTCATCGTGCGCGACGGCGTGGACGCCGTCATCCCGGAGTTCACCGCCACTTGCGAGTACCTGCAGTTCCTGGGCGCCACCCGCGTGGTCGTCTCCGAGCAGACCGGCTCCGTGCAGGGCAAGCGCGACGTATGCATCTTCACCAACAAGCCGGTGCTCACCGAGGCGCAGTGGCCGGTGCTGGCCGCCGGCCTGAACCGCCTGGGCGAGATCGCCAGGGAGCACGGGCTCACCCTGGTCTACCACCACCACCTGGGCACCGTCATCCAGACCAAGGCCGAGACCGTCAGGCTCATGGAGCTGACTGACCCGGACAAGGTCTCCCTGCTGTTCGACACCGGCCACGCCTTCGTAGGCGACGGCGACGTCATGGGCCTGCTTAAGGCCACCATCGACCGGGTGGCGCATGTGCACTTCAAGGACGTGCGCCCGGAGAAGCTGGAGGAGTCCAGGCAGCTGGAGCGGTCCTTCCTGGACTCCTTCCTGGCGGGCATGTTCACCGTTCCCGGTGACGGCATGATCGACTTCACCGATCCCTACAAGTTCCTGATCGACCACGGTTACCGGGACTGGATCCTGGTGGAGGCCGAGCAGGACCCGGCCATCGCCAACCCCCACGAGTACGGGGCCAAGGCCCGCGCCTACATCGAGTCCGTACTGTTCAGCGTTTGAGCCCACTCCTCGGCGGGTCCGCGGCCCGCGACACGGGCAGCGGACCCGGCACCAGTACTGAGCCGCCATCATCATGATTCACGGATTCTTCACCGACGTCTCCCGGCGGAACCGCAGCACCACGGGCTTCACCAGGAATGACGCCCTCCTCATCGCCTATTGCGCCGCAGTATGGATCGCTGTAGTGCTGCTCGCCATGGGGCACCTGCTTGGCGCAATGGCACATTCCCCGTTGCGCATGACGGCATTGTGGTGCATGGCAGGATACTCCGCCTGGTTGGCACTGCCCGTCGTTCAGATCTTCACACCCTGGGAGTCAGCGCGACGCCTGTTGCGCACCGCGATCCACGGCGTCTCCATACTGGCCGGCGCCGGCAGCCTGGGCTTCCTCGGCGGCGTTTGGTCCATAACACGAGCGCCTGCGCTCGCCCAGGACTACTTCTGGGAGATCACATTCCCCGGAGGCGCCCTCATCCTACTGGGACTCGTTGGACTGGCATTCTCATCTGCCGCTCTGCGGCACAGCCGCAACAACATCCCTGTGAATCAACCCGCCTCCGGGGAACGCAGCATCGACTGAGTTCCTCCCGCGCCTATCTCACAGGCTCATATCCACAACCGCACGCCCCTGGATCTGGCGGTTGCGCAGGGCCTCGTACCCGGCACCCGCCTCCTCAAGCGAGAAGCGGCGGGAGACGACGTCCTTGTAATTGATGACGCCACGGGCGGCCAGGTCGACGACGGCCGGCAGGTCCTGGCGGGTGCGGGCGCCGTAGGAGCCGAGGATCTTCTGCGAGCGGCGCACGGTGCGGTTGATCTCGACCTCGGCGGTCTGCACGCCGGCGCCCAGGCCGATCGGGACCATGCGGCCGCCGTCGGCCAGCACGTCCAGGGCGGTCTTCCAAGTGGCGGGGATGCCCAGTGCCTCGAAGGCGACGTCGACGCCCTTGCCGCCGGTGAGCTTCAGAACCTCCTCGCGGGCGTCCTGAGTGACGGAGTTGACCACAGCGGTGGCACCGTATCCGGGCATGGGCGCAAGCTTCTCATCGGAGACGTCGATGGCGATGACCTGGCTGGCGCCGAAGGCGCGGGCGACCTGAACGATGTTGGTGCCCACCCCGCCGGTGGCGACGACGGCGACGGTCTCCCCAAAGCGCAGGTCGGCGCCGCGTCGCACAGCCCCGTAGCCGGTCATGGCGGCGCAGCCGAGGATCGCTCCGGGGACCAGGTCGAGCGCGTCGGGCACGGGGGCCACCGAGGTGGCTGGGATGACCGCATACTCGGCCAGGCCGCCCATGGAGTACATGTAGATGGGGTCGCCCTCAAGCGTGGACAGGCGTGTGGTGCCGTCGTAGAGAACCCCCTTGAGACGGTTGAGGTCGAAGAACGGCCCGCACAGCTCATCGCGCCCGGAGGCGCAGGCCTCGCACTGGCCGCAGGGCATGAGGAAGCCGCCGGCGACGTTCTGGCCGACCTCCAAGCCGGTGTGCTCATTACCCGGCCCAAGCTCAACTATGGTGCCAGTTACCTCGTGCCCGAGCACGGCGGGCTTGGGGAAGGCGATGGCTCCGCCGATCACGTGCAGGTCGGAGTGGCACAGGCCGCACGCGGCAACCTTGACCAGCACCTCCCCACTCTTCGGGTGGGGGGTACGGATGGTTTCTACCTGGAGGCCGACCTCGGGATCGCGCAGCACCGCGGCGCGCATGGTTTCCGGGATGGTGGTGTTCTGGACTGCATCGTTGCTCGTCATGCGGGTATCCCTCTCGAAGCGGACGCGACGATCGCGCCCCGGCGCAAGGCCTAGGCCGAGCCTATCACCACAACAATCATTTGTCAGGACATATTGGCCAAGCGTCCTCGGCTCCCGCAAGCACTCCCCCACGCGCGCCTAGCGCATGGCGCGGGCGGCCCACACCTGGAGTCCATCGAGGCATGCCCGGTGGACGGCGTCCTCTTGCGCAGATGCGCCTTGTTAGGCGCGCACCGCTGCCCCACTAGCACATTCGTCCGCTAAAGTCCCTCCCGTCCGCACCTTGGCGGAGGAGAGGGAACACCATGCCTACCAGCGGTCAAGACGTCACCCAGTCCGACGTCGCCGCGGCTGCCGGGGTATCACGCAGCCTCGTCTCCCTCGCGCTGAGCGGCTCGCCCAAGGTTGCCGAGGACACGCGCACGCATATCTTGCAGGTGGCCGCCTCGCTCGGCTACCGCATCAACACGGCGGCCTCCGCACTGGCGCGCCAGCGCTCAACCACGATTGGGCTGGTACTTCCCAACCTCCGCAACGCCTTCTTCGAGCAGGTCTCCCGCTCGCTGGACGAGGCCGCGGCCGCGCAGGGGCTAACCGTTTTCGTCACCGTCGGTGCGGAGGACCAGGACCGGCTGCGGCGCGCGATCGGATCCCTGCTAGGCGTGCGGGTGCTCGGACTGATCCTGGTCTCCCCGTGGCTCACCGACGCGCAGCTGGTCGCCCTGGGGCAGGAAGCGCCCACCTGCCTGATCGGTCGGCTCCCACCGGGCGGGCACGTCGACGCCGTCCACATCGACGAGCGACAGGCCGCCGGGCAGATCGTCTCCCACCTGGCCTCGCGCGGGGTCAGCTCCCTGGGTTACGTGGCCCCCCGCATCGGCGACGACGCCTCACGCCTGGCCCGGGAGGAGGCCTTGGCCCGGACCGCCGGTGACGTGGGCCTGCCACTTACCACCGAGGAGGCCAGTGCCGATGACGCCGGGGCCGCCATCCGCAGTCTGCTGCGCGTGGGCACGCCGCAGATGGGGCTGATCGCGCACAATGACATGCTCGCCATCGACGCCGTCGCCGTGCTGCGGGAACTGGGACGCCAAGGGGCGGGGCGCATTCCGCTGGTCTCCTACGACAACACGTACCTGGCGCGCCGCTCAGAGTTCGCCCTAACCAGCCTGAACCAGCCGGACCAGCAGATGGCCGAGGCGGCGGTGCGCCTCGTCGTCGAGCGGGCGGCCGCACTCGCGCGGCACCCCGACGCACCTCCCCCACCCAACGACGTTCAGGTCGCGGGCCGCCTAGTCGTCCGCACCTCCTCCATCGTCTAGGTGCTCGGCTCCGGGGGCGCGAACGCTCGGCCTACCCACGACTACAAGATCGACTCGCGCCTTCCTGCGCGCACGGGCAGCCGGGCACGTCGTTGGCGTCGATCCCGGCACGTCAGTGGTGCCGGGACCGGCCGAGGCAGCGGGGGTCAGCTGTATTCGCGCTCGAAGCGCTCCTCCAACTCCTCCAGGGAGTCGTACTTCGTCTCGGGCACGAACTTGATGTAGAAGATCAGCGAGACCACGTTGATCAGGCAGAACACCAGGTAGGTGCCCGCGCCGCCGAGCCTGTCCATCATGATCGGGAACACGATCGCGACGATGGCATTGGCGATCCACAGGGCACCGACTGCCAGCCCCATGGCGGTGCCGCGGATCTTGCTGGGGAAGATCTCAGCGATCAGGATCCAGGTGACCGTCCCCGACTGCTTGGCGAATACAAACAGGCTCACGATGATCAGCACCAGGAAGGGCGCGAAGGTCGGGGCGCCCACGATGTCGCCGTCGGCGTTCTGGTAGGGCTGGATCAGGAAGAAGAACACCGCCGACAATAGCCCCAGGGAGACCACAATGCTGGTCTCCTGGTAGATGCCGACGTGCCGGCGGGCGAACTTGGTGACCAGCCACAACCCGACCGCCGAGCCGATGAAGGACACGCCTCCGGACACCACGTTCAGCGAGATGGCATCACTCATCGGCAGCCCCGCGGCGGCTAGCACCTTCGGGGTGTAGTACATGGCGGTGTTGATGCCGGTCAGCTGATCGGCCAGACCCAGGATGATGCCGATGATGAGCAGGTGGCGCGTCCATCGGGTGCTCCAGATCTGGGACAGCCTCCACTTCTCCTGGTTGGCCTCCTTGCGCTGGATCTGCAGCATCTCGTCGATCTCCTCGGCAATGGGGCCGTCCTTGGCCTCGTTGCGCACGCGCTTGAGGGAGCCGATCGCCTCCGGTATGCGCAGGTTGGCCACGTACCACCGAGATGACTCGGGCATGAGCCGAATGCCGATCCACAGGGCGACGGCCGGAAGGGACGCCAATACCAGCATGTAGCGCCAAGTCACGCCGTTGCCGGAGCTGACCATGACGTCGGCGAAGTTCTGCACGCTCTCCCAGGCGACGGCATCACCCGCCCGCGCGACCGTATTGCCCGCGCTGTTGACGACATCGCGCGAGACCGTCACCTCCGGGCCGCCGTACATCCGGGCCAGGATCGCATTCATGGAGTAGGCCAGGAACTGTCCGAAGACGATCATCATCTGGTCCACCGCAACCAGGGTGCCGCGGATACGCTTGGGTGCCGTCTCACCGAGGAAGACCGGCACGGTTGCTGAGGCCCCGCCGACGGCGAATCCGAGGATCACCCGGAACAGGTACAGGATCCAGATGTTGGGCGCGAACGTGCAGCCCAAGGCGCCGAACAGGAAGATGATGGCCAGCAGGGTGATGTTGTGGCGCCGACCGTACTTGTCGGAGAGCTTGCCGCCTACGGACGCGCCCAGCGCAGCACCGATGCACAGCAGCCCACCGATCCAGCCCTCCTCCGTGGTGGTTAGGGCCAGCCCGTCCGCCGTGCGCGGCAGGTACATGTATGGCAGGGCGCCGGAGATCACGCCGGTGTCGTAACCGAACAGCAGGGATCCCAGGGTAGCAACGACAGCGATCGCGCCCAGCGAGCGCTTCCTGCCCGACGGCGGGGTCTGGTCGACCAGCTCCTGAATCTTCGCGCGGCTGTACTCACCGGCAGCCAGAGTCGTTGTGGACATTGTTAATAACTCCTTGGGGAACCTGCCGAGGTACGCAGGTTAGAGGACGCGTAGATGCTAGGCGATTAACGACCCTTCGTGTCTTTGGGTGCGGCTGGCAGACGGAGGCGGTGGGTGGTGGTTGGCATGCGCGGCGCGTGCACGATGACCCGGGCGCGCACGGCCGGGCCCACACTCGTGGCTTGCGTTTGACGGCTCACCGACCACAACGCGCTTCGCCGCCGCGGCTGGGACTCGCCCGCCACAACAACGACTTGTGTGATCAGCCCCACAAACCGCGCGGAACGGCGTCAACCCACCGGGCACGGTGACGACCCGCGCCCCCGGGAACGACCTCCACCCGGCGAATACGACCTCGCCGGCCCGAGTACGACCTCCGCCCGGCGAAAACGTCCTCATCAGCCCGAAACCCTCCACGATGTGGAGGGTTTGGGGCGTACGAGGTCGTATTCGGCTGGTGTGGGGTGGTCGAGTACGACCTCGTAGGCCCGAATGCGACCTCATCAGCCCGAGAACGACCCCGTGCACTCACCCGAATACGACCCCGCGAGCCCCAAAACGACCCCCGCGCGGCGAATACGACCTCGCCGGCCCGAGGAGGCGTTCCCCGAGCACGATCACCACGCCCCAGACCCGAGAAACCCGCCCGCCCGGCGCAAATGCCGAACCCGCCAGCCCCGACCACGCGCGGCATGCGCATGCATGCGGGGCCGACCACTGCACCCGGCAGTGGCCGACCCCGCAGTTGGGCGGGGCGCGTCGCGGCACCAGAGCGCCGACGCTCCGCCGCTGGATTCAGTTATCCCGGTTGCTCGCTACTTGCGGCGCTTGAAGAGCTCACCGCTGATCACATCCGCCTCCAGCTGCTCCAGCGTACGGCCCTTGGTCTCGGGCACGAACATGAAGAAGAAGGCGAAGGCGATGACGTTCAGCACGGCGAATACGAGGAAGGACATGGACAGCCCGATCGCCGAGATGACCGAGGCGAAAGCCAGGCTCAGGAAGGAGTTGGTCATCCACAGGACGAAGACCGACAGCCCCATACCGAAGGCGCGCATCTTCAGCGGGAAGATCTCCGACAACGTCACCCAGGTAGCCACGTTCAGGCACAGCTGCATCGATCCCACGAAGAACACGATCAGTGCCAGCAGCACGAAGGGCTTGACGTCGTTCTCCGGCAGCACGCTCGCCGCAGTCGCAATGAGCACGTGGGTGATCGCAACCAACGCGTAGCCCCACAGGAAGGTCTTGCGCCGGGAGAAGCGGTCCATCATCTGCAGGGCGATCACCGCGGCAATCACCGAGATCGTGGCCGGGGCGATATTGGCGATCAGGGCCGCCCCGGTGCTGAAACCGGATTCCTCCAGCACCCGCTCCCCGTAGTAGAGGATGGAGTTGATGCCCGTGGTCTGCTGGAAGAAGCCGATTCCGCAGCCGATGAGGACGATGCGCACCAGGTTCTTGTTGGAGAAGATCTCCTTAACGCTCATGTTGACCCGGCTGGCCTCCTCCTTGCTGGCAGCCTGGATCTCAGCCAGCTCGGGCTTGGCGCGTCCCTCAGGCCGCAGGTCGTCGAGAATCTCGAGCGCCTCTTGCTCACGTCCCTTGTCGGCGAGCCAGCGCGGCGACTCGGGCAGACGCGTCACCCCCAGCAGCAGGAGGATTGCCGGCACAGCGGCCAGCGCAAACATGGCCCGCCACACCCACGGGTACTGGCTGCCCCAGACGTTGCCGATAATGGCGTTCATGATGATGGCCAGCAGCTGGCCGGTCACGATCATCATCTCGTTGCGTCCGGCCAGCGACCCGCGAATCTCATAGGGTGCGAGCTCCGCCAGGTAGACCGGCACCACCACGGAGGCCGAGCCCACGGCCAGCCCCAGGATGACCCGCCCAAAGGCCAGCATTGGCAGGTTGACTGCGGTGACGACCACGACCACGCCCACAATAAACATTGACGCCATGAGCGTGATCGCCGTCTTGCGGCCGATCATGTCCGAGATGCGCCCGCCAGTCAGCGCACCCACGGCACTGGCGAAGAGCAGGGAACTGACCGCGATGCCCAGGCCGAAGTCGGTCAGGTCCAGCTGATCGGGCCTGACCATGAAGCTCTGGGCACCATTGATGACGCTGGTGTCGTAGCCGAAGAGCAGACCGCCCAGGGTGGCGATCAGGGCGACGACAGTCAGCCGGGCGCGGTAGGGACCCGGCGTCAGCGGGGGCAGCTTAGTCGCTCCGGGAGGGGCGCTGGCGGTTGGACTGTGTGACACGTTGACTCCTTTGTCGACTCATACGGTGGGCTTCACGGTAGCACAATTACCATGAAATTGTCAGGACAAATTGTGCGAGGGAATCGTCCCACGTGTGAGGATCGGGTTGATGAGGGATTTGAGATATGCGCCTGGCGGCCTGTCGGCGCAGTGCCTCCAGGCGCTAGCGGACCTGGGCCGCGCCGCCGCAGCGGGCGGCAGCCCCGCACACTGCGGGGTGCGGGCGGGGCGGCTGCTGGGCGCGCAGCGCAGCAGCCGTCCCCGGATCAGCCGCCGAGCTCCTGGGTCAGGCGCTCCAGCGCGGCCTTGTTGTACTCGTCGGCCCGCTCGTGCCAGCCGAAGATGCACACGGATACCACACCGTCGAAGCCGACCTCACGCAGCGTGCCGAACACCTGGTCCCAGGGGACCTCGCCGTTACCGATGGCATTGTGCTGGTGGACGGTCACATCTGCTCCCGGCGGATTGACGATGTACCGGTTGCCGTCGTTGATGCGGTGGTTGAAGCCGTCGGAGACGTGCACCTCACGGAGCTTGCCCGCCGCGGCGGCGGTGCGGATCATGCGGTCGGCGTCGCCGGCGCCGTCGGACAGGTGGAAGGTGTGCGGGCAGCAGTACTCGTAGCCGAGCCAGTCCTTGTCCACCGAGCGGACGATTTCGAGCGCCCGGTCGTGCAGCTCGACGAAGTCGTAGGGGTGCGCCTCCATGTTCAGGCGGATGCCGTACTTCTCGAAGTGCGGGATCAGCTCCTCAATGGACTTGTACCACTGCTGCTCGGAACGGCTGGCGAGGTTGCGGTCGCCGGAGAACTCCGAAACGATGTCGCGCACGTCCAGGGCGTCCGCGAGTTCTAGCAGGCGCCGCCAGTTGCGCACCTGCGCCTGGCGCTCGGCCTCATCGGGCGAGGACCAGTTGAACACCGGGTTCAAGGTGCGCACCTTGACGCCGGAGTCCTTCTCCGCCTGCTTGAGCTCGGAGATGAAGGCCCGGTCGGCCTTGGGGTAGTGGTGCCAGAGGTGGAACTCGTTGTTGGGCGAGAGCTCCACGTACTTGAACCCGAGCTGCGCGGCCTTGTGCAGGGTGTCCGCAGTGGACATGCTCAGGTAGTACATGTTCGGATCCAGGGCGATATCGACCATGAGGCCTCTCCTTTCGGTGGTTGCGTCCCGGCCAGCGTCAGGCGTAGAAGTCCGGCTTGTCGATGAGGGTGACGTCAACCAGAGGTGAGGAGGCGTCCTCCAGCGAGGCGACGGCGGCGTCGACCACGGAGGTGGCCGCGTAGCCGTCCCAGGAGGTGGAGCCGGTGTGCTCGTCGCGGGCGACGGCGTTGATCCACTCCTGGAACTCGCGGTTGAAGGCACCCTGGAAGCGGTCGATGTGCGACTGGCACATGGCGTTGCGGTTGCCGTAGGCGTCGCGGATGTGGATCTTCTCCTGGTCGCCCAGGCGCACCGCCGCGGTCTCGAGCACGAGCTCGCACTCGATGGAGTATGCCCACTGCAGGTTGACGTTGACCTCGTCGTCGATGCGCACGCCGGACTCGGTGTACATGACCACCACGACCGGGTCGATCAGGTGGTCGAAGCGGTGGGTGGTGGACTTCGGGCGCTCGACGCGCACCTTGACGATCTCCTCCCCCAGCAGCCAGCGCATGGTGTCGATCTCGTGGATGGCGGTGTCATCTATGGCCATGCGCGAGGTGTAGGACTCCGGCACCGACGGGTTGCGGTGGCGGTTGTGGACCAGCAGCGCCTGCCCGTTCTCCCCCGCATCCAGGACGGCCTTCATCTCGTTGTAGGCGGCGTCGAAGCGGCGCATGAAGCCGACGGTGACCAGCTTCTTGCCGGCCTTCTGCTCGGCCTGCATGATCTTGAGGCAGTCCTCGGCGGTGGTGGCCAGCGGCTTCTCGCACAGGACGTACTTGCCGGCCTCGATGCACTTGATGACGTCAGGAGCGTGCACCTTGCCGAAGGTGGCGATGACGACGGCGTCGACATCGGGGTCATTGATCAGCTCGTCGGAGGTGTGGTAGGCCTTCGCCCCGTAGGGCTCGGCGGCCGACACTGCAGCATCGTGGTTGATGTCCGCCACGGCGACGATCTTGCCGCCGGACAGGTCGTTGGTGATGCGGGCGAGGTGGGCGCGGCCCATGCCGCCGGCGCCGATGAGACCAATGCGAACAGTCATTACTCTTCTCTCTCTTCCTTGAGACTTCGCTGAGGCTTCGTTGTGGTTGAGGCTTTGCGGGCGGGCTCGGCCGCGCCGCTCAGGCCAGGCCCAGGCCGCACTCGGCCAGGTACTTGCGCATGTTGATGGCGTTGGGCTTGGGGAAGGACGGGTCACAGGGGTAGCAGTCCTGCTCGCAGATGCAGTAGATCGGCTTGTCCAGCTCGGCGAGCGCGTCCACGAAGGCGTGCATCTCCGGCAGGCCCGCCGGCGGGCAGACCGAGGCGCCCTTGGTGACCGCCTCGCCGAAGGGCCAGTCCTTCTCATGGGCCTCACGAGTGATGTCCTCATCGAAGGCCTTGATGTGCACGTAGGTGATGCGCTCGGGGTACTTCTTGCACAGCTCCACCGGGTCGCCGCCGCCGTAGACCACGTGACCGGAGTCCAGGCACAGGTTGACGTACCTGGGGTCGGTGGCGTCGAAGATGCGGGCGATCTCCTCGGGCGTCTCAATGTGGGAGTCGCCGTGGGGGTGCAGCACCATCTTCAGGCCGTAGTCCTCCAGCAGCATCTGGCCGAGCGCGTTGGCGTGCTCGACGTACAGCTTCCAGGCCTCGTCGCTCAGGACGCGGTCGTCAGTCCACTCCCAGGTCTTGTCATCGCGGTAGAGCGGGGGCAGGTGAACCATGTACTCGGCGCCGACGGCGGCGTGGGTCTCGGCGATCTCCCGGAAGTGCCTGACCGTCTCGGGCCAGGCCTCGGCCTTGTGCAGAATGCCCCAGCCGGTTCCTGCGACGACCCGCATGCCGTACTCGTCGCACCACTTCTGGAGCTCCTTGGGGTCGGTGGGGAAGTAGCCCCAGGGGCCGGTCTCGATGACCTCGAAGCCGGCCTCGGCCATCTCCTCCCACGCCTGGCGGGGCGGCATCTGCTTGGGATCGTCGGCGAACCAGACACCCCACTGGTCCGGACACACTCCGATGGTGAGCTTGGAGTACTTCGGGTCGTTGGTGTTGACGGCCTTGGAGGCGGTAGACGTCATTGTCACTCCTAGGAGTTCAGCTGGATCGCTCGGACCGGCGGCGGCCGACCCGAGCGTCCGAATCGTTTCGGACAACTACGAGTGTAACGGTCGGCACCCGAAAACACCAGAGATTTGTACTGACAAATTTGGTGGTGAGAACGGCCCGACGCGGTGCGAGACCGGCGCGCACCGTGCGCCCCCGCAGCCACGGCACTGCGGGGGCGCACGCGCGGGGACCGCGCCGTCTAGCCTCGCCTACTCCTCGCGCTGGAAGGACATCGTGGCCGCGTAGGTCTTCTCACTGGGCCAGCGGGAGGTGATCGCCTTGGCCCTGGTGTAGAACTTCACGCCCTCCGGACCGTGAATGTGCGTGTCCCCGAGCAGGGACTCCTTCCAGCCACCGAAGGAGTAGTAGGCCACCGGGGTCGGGATCGGGACGTTGATGCCGACCATGCCAGCCTCGACGTCCAGCTGGAAGCGGCGGGCGACGCCGCCGTCGTTGGTGAAGATCGCCGAGCCATTGCCGTAGGGCGAGGAGTTGACGATCTCGATGGCCTCCTCGTAGGTGTCGGCATGCACGATGGAGAGCACCGGCCCGAATACCTCCTGCTGGTACAGCTCGGAGTCCAGCGGCACGTTGTCAACAATGGTGGGGCCCAGGAAGTGTCCGTTCTCGTGCCCGGGAACCACTAGCCCCCGGCCGTCCAGGACCACGTCACCGCCCTTGGACTCGCCCTCATTGATCAGCCCGATGATGTTCTCCTTGGACTTCGCGTCGATGACCGGCCCCATCTCCACGCCCTCGTCCATGCCGTAGCCAACCTTGATCTTCTCGGCGTGCGCCTTGACGCGCCGGGCGAGGTCCGGACCGATCCCGCCGACGGCGACGACGACGGGCAGCGCCATGCAGCGCTCGCCGGCGGCGCCGAAGGCGGCGGCCGAGATGTGCTGGGCGGCGAAGTCCAGGTCGGCGTCGGGCATGACGATGGCGTGGTTGTTGGCCCCGCCGAGGGCCTGCACCCGCTTGCCGTGGGTTACGCCGGTGTCCTGCACGATGTGGGCCACCGGGGTGGAGCCCACGAAGGAGATGGCGTTGATCCCCGGGTGCTCCAGCACCTTGGTGACCATCTTCCGGTTGCCGGCGACGACGTTGAACACGCCGTCGGGCAGGCCGGCCTCCTTGTACAGCTGGGCGGTCAGCAGGGCCGCCGACGGCGTCATGGATGCGGGCTTGAGAATGAAGGCGTTGCCGGTGGCGATGGCGATCGGGTGCATCCACATGGGCACCATGGCCGGGAAGTTGAAGGGGCAGATACCCGCGACCACGCCGACCGGCTGGCGCAGGGTGTGGATGTCCACACCCGTGGAGATGTCGTAGGAGTACTCCCCCTTCAGGGCGAGGTTGATCGCGGTGGCGAAGTCGAGGGTCTCCCGGCCGCGCTGGATCTCCCCGATGGCGTCGGAGTAGTTCTTGCCGTGCTCGGCCACGATCAGCCGGGCCATCTCATCCTGGTGCTCCAGGACGAGGTCCCGCATACGGAACATGATCGCGGTGCGCTTGGCCAGGGAGTACTTGGCCCACTCCTTCTGCGCCCGGGTGGCCACCTCGACGGCGTAGTCGAGGTCGGCGTCCGAGGCCTGCAGCAACTCGGCCTCTACCTCGCCGGTGCCCGGGTTCTCCACCGGGAAGCGGCCGATCGGGCTGCCCTCGTAGGGCTTGCCGTCAACCCAGTGGGTGATCGTCCGCAGGTCGGACGCTGAGGTGCTCTGTGTCATCGCTGACTCCTTCGTGTGTTCTCGGTTCAGGTTCGTTCAGGTAGGGGCCGCCGCTCACAGGTAGTGGCGCTGTGGCTTGCGGTCCTCGACGTACTGTTCGTAGGCCTTCTGGGTGGACTCCAGGTTGGAGACGCCGGAGACCACCACGTCCCACCAGGAGGAGGACGGCGGGTTCGGGCCGTACAGATCGGTCTCGATGTGGATCATGGCGGCCTCGTCCCCGGCGTGCGCCTGGGCGTAGGCCTCCTTGAACTCCGCAATCGTGGAGACCCGGTAGACCTTCAGGCCCCAGGACTCGGCGTTCGCGGCAATGTCCACCCCGGCGATCTTGTCCTCGTCCTGCAGGTGGCCGCCCTGGCCGCGGCGGCGGTACTTGGTGCCGAAGCGCTGGGAGCCGTGGGACTCGGACAGCGACCCGATGGAGGCGAAGCCATAGTTCTGCAGCAGTACGTAAATGACCTTGATGCCCTCCTGGGCCACCGTGGCCAGCTCCATGGGGAGCATCTGGTAGGTGCCGTCCCCGACGATGGAGACGACCTCACTCTCCGGCCGTGCCAGCTTCACGCCCAGCGCCGCCGGGATCTCGTAGCCCATGCAGGAGAAGGCGTACTCCACGTGGTACTGGACGGGGGTCTTGGCCTGCCACAGGGCCTGGAGGTCGCCGGGCATGGAGCCGGCGGCGTTGATGACCACGTCCTCGTCGCCGAGCAGCTCGTTGAGGGCGCCGAATACCTCCGTCTGCGCCGGCAGCGGCTGGTGGTCCAGGTGGTAGCACTTGTCGGTGACGGCGAACCAGGCCTCGCGCTCGCGGGCGATCTCCGCGGTGTAAGCGGGCTCCACGTGGTAGTCGGCCAGGGCCTCGGTCAGCGCCACCAGTGCCTCGCGGGCGTCGGCCACGACCATCTCCGCGCTCTCCTTGGCGGCGTCGAAGGCGGCGACGTTGACGTTGACGAACTTGACGTCGGGGTTCTTGAACTGGGTCTTGGATGCCGTGGTGAAGTCGGAGTAGCGGGTGCCGACGCCAATGATCAGGTCGGCCTTGTCCGCCAAGTGGTTGGCGGAGTCGCCGCCGGTGGAGCCGACCCCGCCCACGGCGCAGGGGTGGTCGAAGTTGATGGCGCCCTTGCCGGCCTGCGTGTCGGCCACCGGGATGCCCGTGGCGGTGGCGAAGGCGCGCAGCTCCTCGGAGGCCTCGGAGTAGATCGCTCCGCCGCCGGCGATCACCAGTGGCCGCTTGGCGGCGCGGATCAGGGCTACGGCGCGCTCCAGGGCGGCCGGCTCGGGCACGGGGCGGCGCACGTGCCACACGCGCTTGCGGAAGAACTCGATCGGCCAGTCGTGGGCCTCGGCCTGGACATCCTGCGGCATGGCGATGGTGACGGCGCCGGTGTCGGCCGGGTCGGTGAGCACGCGCATGGCGTTCAGCAGCGAGGGGATGAGCTGCTCGGGGCGGTTGATGCGGTCGAAGAACCGGGACACCGGCCGGAAGGCGTCGTTAACGGTGATGTCCAGCGTGGTGGGGTCCTCCAGCTGCTGGAGGACCGGGTCGGGCACGCGGGTGGCGAACTGGTCGGAGGGGAACAGCAGCACGGGCAGGCGGTTGGTGGTGGCCAGGGCGGCGCCGGTGACCATGTTGAGCGAGCCGGGGCCGATGGATGCGGTGCACATGTAGGTCTGCAGCCGGTTCTTGGTCTTGGCGAAGGCGGCGGCCGCATGCACCTGCCCCTGCTCGTTGCGGGGCATGATGTAGGGCATCGGCTCCTCGCCCTCCAGGGGGGCGACCTCGTTCTGCAGCAGCGCCTGACCGATACCGGCTACGTTGCCGTGGCCGAAGATGCCGAAGGCGCCGGCAATCAGGCGCTGCTCGACGCCGTCACGCTCGGAGTACTGGTTGGACAGGAAACGGATGGTGGCCTGGGCGACGGTAAGGCGGATGGTGCCCGCGTAGGCTTCATTGCTCATGGGTGGGTTCTCAATCTGTGCAGGTTTGCTGGCTGGTTTACTTGCTGGTTGCTTGATTGGCTTATCGGCGGGGTGCACGGGGCGCCGGCCGGCCTGGACGTCAGTGCGTCATGGGTAGCCGCGGGTCGATCTCCTGCTCCTCCCAGGTGCCCCGGATCCAGTGGTGGGCGGGGTCGTCCGGGGCGAGCCAGACCAGGTCCTCGGCCGGGCCGGCCATGACGTTGAGGTAGTACATGTCGTAGCCGGGCGCGGCCACGCAGGGGCCGTGGTAGCCGTAAGGCACCAGGGCGACGTCCCCCTGGTGCACCTCGGTGCACAGGTCGATGGGACGCTCCGGGCTGGAGGCGTAGGTGCGGTGCAGCCCGAATCCGGCGGTCCCATCCGGGGCGTTGCGGATCTCGAAGTAGTAGATCTCCTCGAGCTCGCGCTCATCGGCGGAGGCGACGTCGTGCTTGTGGGCCGGGTAGGAGGACCAGTTGCCGCCGGGGGTGAGCACCTCGCAGCACAGCAGGTGAGAGGTCTCCACGCCGTTGTTCAGGGCGTAGTTGTTCACCTGCCGGGAGCAGTCCCCCGCACCGCGCAGGTCGGTGCGCACCTGGTCGCGCCCGTAGTAGGCCACCGGCAGGTCGCGGGAGGCCACGGCCGCCGGCAGGGCGAAGCGGCCGCGCCCGTGGGAGGTGATGGTGAAGGTCTTGCCGCGCGGCACATACAGGTAGTCGGTGACCTCCTCGAACACGCCCGTGCGGCCGGTGAGCTCGTAGCTGCGACCGTCCACCAGGACGGTCGCAGCTCCCTCCAGCGGCAGTACCAGCAGCTCGCTCCCGCCGGTCTCCAGGGTGGTGGAGCGCTCGGGGGCGAGCACGCATACGCGCAGCCCGGAGTAGGCCCAGCCGGCGCGGGCGGGATCGACGTCGACAGTGAAGGTGTCATGGCCGGAGGTACCGGCGGGCACGTAAATGTCTGCAGCACTGGGGGCGGCACTGGGGGCGGTGGCGTTCATGAGAGCAGTCCTACGGTGTGGTCGACGGCGGCGGCAACGTCGTCGTCTGGCGGATACAGGAGGGAGCGGCCGATGACCAGCCCCTTGACGGTGGGCAGGGCGAGCGCCCTGGCCCAGGACTCACGGGCGGCGTCGGCGTCCGCGCAGACGGCCCCGCCCAGGATCAGGGCGGGGAGCGTGGAGGCCTCGACAACCCGTTCCATCTCCGGGAGTGCCGGCAGCTTCAACCAGGTGTAGGCGGAAGTGCGTCCCAGGCCGGAGGCGATGGCCATGGCCGTCATGACGGCGTCGGGGCTGAGGTCATTGACTACGCGTCCCGACTCCCAGCGGGAGATGAAGGGCTCCACCATGGCCATGACGCCGCGCTCGGCCAGGGCGTCAACGGCCTTGGCGCTGGCGGCGATGGTGTCAGCCGTGGCGGGGTCGGAGTAGTTGATGCGTAGCAGCATCTTGCCGCCGTCCAGGCCTGCGGACACCACCCCGGCGGCGTCGTAGCCGGTGAAGCGGTCATCCATCTCGAAGGCGGAGCCCGCAAGGCCGCCGCGGTTCATGGAGCCGTAGACGAGCTTGCCGTCCAGGGCGCCGAGCAGGGCCAGGTCCTCGATCAGGTCGGCGGTGCCCAGGAAGCCGTTCACGCCGGGCCGCGACAGAGCGGTGACGCAGCGGGCGAGCACTTGCTCCCGCGAGGCCATGGCCATGGGGTCGTCACCGGCCGCGAGCGCCCCGCGGGCGGGGTGGTCGCAGGCGATGATCATGAGCTTGCCGTCCCCTTCGGGGAGGGTGCCGCGGGGGCGGTCGGCCAGGACCTGGGCGATGCGCTCGGGGGCGTGGGCACGGATCTCGATGATCCGGTCGGTCAGCGGCGTTTCAGACATGCTCATCCCCTCCTCACAGGTCCTGCAGGGTGGGCACCAGGTCACGGTGCGTGCGCATCAGGGCGAGCAGCTCGGGCTCGGTCGGCATCGCCGTGGAGCACTCCAGGCGCGAGGAGACGATCGCGCCGGCCGTGGAGGCGGCGTAGATCGTCTTTTCCAGCGACCAGCCGGACAGCAGTCCGTGGCAGACGGCGCCGCCGAAGGCGTCACCCGCCCCCAGGCCGTTCTTGGTGACCACCGGGGTCACGGGGATCTCCACCCGCTCCTGCCGGGTCTTGGCCAGCGTGCCCTCCAGGCCCTGCTTGACGATGGCCAGCTCCACGCCCGCCTCCAGCAGGGCGTCGGCCGCCTTGTCCGGCTCGGTCTGGCCGACGGCGACGCGGCACTCCTCGCGGTTGCCGATCGCGACGGTGACCTTGGGCAGGACCGCGGCTACCTCCCGGTGCGCGGTGGCCTCGTCCTTCCAGAACATGGACCGGTAGTCCAGGTCGATGATGGTGTGCCGCTTGCGCCCGCGCAGGTCCAGGGCGGCGTGGTGGGCCGAGCGGGAGGGCTCCTTGCTCAGGCCCGTGGCGGAGATCCAGAAGATCGCGGCGTCACGTACGGCGTCGCCCGGGATGTCGTTATTCGTCAGCTCCAGGTCGGGGGCGGAGGGCTCGCGGTAGAAGTACAGGGGGAAGTTGTCCGGGGGGAAGATCTCGCAGAAGGTGACCGGGGTGTTGAAGTCCGACTTGGTGACTACGTAGTCGTCATACACGCCCAGCCGACGCATCTCCGAGCACACGAAGCGCCCGAAGGGATCGTCGCCCACCCCGGTTATGACCGCGGAGCGGTGCCGGTAGCGTGCCGCGGCCACGGCCACATTGGTGGGGCTTCCGCCCAGGAACTTGCCGAAGCTCTCCACGTCCTCCAGTCCGACGCCGACCTGGAGCGGGTAGATATCGATCCCACAGCGTCCGATCGTCAGTACATCGAGCGGCGGCGTGCTCGACGAAGCGGTCATGTTGGTCTCCCTTTCCACATCATCGGGGCGGGGCGCATCCGGGCGCCCGCGAGGGCCCGCTGCTCGAAGTCTGGCCCAGATCCGCTCCACCAGTCAAGCGGTTTGTCCGAACAAAATGAAGCAGTTTCGACTGCCCACCCCGGCCGCGCCCGGGCCGCGCCAGCAAAGCCGCGACCCGAACGAGTCAAAGTCGATCCCCAGCCCCCGACCCGCAGACCATCCCGGCGCCGTACCATGTGTCTATCGATCGTCCTTTCAGAGAGCCTGCATGTCCGATACGCCCTTTCAGCCAGAGATCACCATTGATCGCTCCAGCGAGCTCCCGCTGTACGCCCAGATAGCGGAAGCTCTCGGCACGCTGATCCTGGAGGGCGAGCTGGCGCCGGGAACCCGCATCGAGGACGAGGTCTCCATGGCCAAGCGCCTGCAAGTGTCCCGCCCCACCGCCCGCCAGGCCATGCAGTCCCTGGCGGACCGCGGCCTGGTCTCCCGCCGGCGGGGCGCCGGCACGGTAGTCGCCTCACCGCACGTGCGCCGCCCCATGGAGCTGTCCAGCCTGCTGTCAGACCTGACTGCCGCCGGGCACAGAGTCGAGACCACGCTGCTGGAGTACACCACCGCGCCGGCCACCGAGGAGCAGGCCGAGCAGCTTGAGGTGGACCCCGGCACCGAGGTCACTCATCTGCGCCGCCTGCGCAGCGCCGACGGCGAGCCGATCGCCCTGATGGACAATCTGCTGCCGGCCGCCATCGCACCGACTCGCGAAGAGCTCGAGCACGCGGGCCTGTACGACCTCCTGCGCGCGCGTGGAATCGTGCCGGCAACCGCCAAGCAGGTGATCGGCGCCCGCAACGCCACCGCCAAGGAGGCCGATGCCCTCGACGAGCGCCGCCGCGCCGCCCTGCTGACCGCCAAGCGCACCACCTATGACGCCACGGGCCGGGTAATCGAGTACGGCAACCACATCTACCGCGCCTCGCGCTACTCCTTCGAGACCTCCCTTTTCACCGGCTGAAGCCGCCCCGCCCTCTGGCCACGCCCCGGGACGGCGCCGCGCAAGCTCCGCCCCCGCTACCACGGGGCGCCTGGCGCCGGGCGCCGACCGGTTCGGGCCACCTGTGCCCGCGAGCTCCGCGGCGCGCAAGACGCCGCCCGCAGCCACCAAGACCTGCCGACGCCTGCCGGCACCCACCGCAACTGCCAGCACAAACCTCCCTAGATTTGTCATTACAAATGCTTGACAGTGGCGGCGCTCAGCGCTTGAATTGAGCCAACGGACCACACAGTCGAAGACGCCGGTGGCCCACCCCTCACCCAGGAGCACGCCGATGAGCACTGAATACACCCCCGGGCCCCTTCTCGAGGCCGCCCGCACCACCCCAACCGCACTGTGGAACGACTCCGCCGACCCCGACGAGCTGCGCCAGTCCATCTCCTTCGGCGGCGTAGGCGCCACCTGCAACCCTACGATCGCCTACACCTGCATCAACCAGAAGAAGGAGCGCTGGCTCCCCCGCATCGCCGAGCTCGCCGAGGAGATGCCCGAGGCCAGCGAGTCCGAGATCGGCTGGCAGGTGGTGCGCGAGCTGAGCATTGACGCCGCCAAGCTGCTGGAGCCGATCTTCGAGGAGCACAAGGGGCGCAACGGCCGCCTGTCGATGCAGACCGACCCGCGCCTGGCCCGCTCCGCCAAGGCCTTGGCCGACCAGGCGGAGGAGTTCTCCAAGCTAGCCAAGAACATCATCGTCAAGATCCCCGCCACCGCCACCGGCATCAAGGCCATCGAGGAGGCCACCTACCGCGGAGTGTCCGTGAACGTGACCGTGTCCTTCTCCGTGCCGCAGGCAGTCACCGCGGGCGAGGCGATTGAGCGCGGTCTCAAGCGGCGCGAGGCCGAGGGCAAGGACACCTCCACCATGGGTCCGGTCGTCACACTCATGGGCGGCCGCCTGGACGACTGGCTCAAGATCGTCGCCAAGCGGGACAACCTGTTCATCGATCCCGGCCACCTGGAGTGGGGCGGCGTAGCCGCCCTGAAGCGCGCCTACCGGGAGTTCCAGTCCCGCGGGCTGCGCGCCCGGGTGCTCTCGGCCGCCTTCCGCAACGTCATGCACTGGTCGGAGCTGGTTGGCGGTGACCTGGTGGTCTCCCCGCCCTTCAAGTGGCAGAAGCTCATCAACGACTCCGGCTACAAGGTTGAGCCCCGGATCGACGTGCCCGTGGCCCCGGAGATCATGAAGACGCTGATGTCGATCCCCGAGTTCGTGCGCGCCTACGAGCCGGACGGCATGACCCCGGAGGAGTTCGACTCCTACGGCGCCACGCGCCGCACACTGCGCGGGTTCCTCCAGGCCGACGCCGACCTGGACGCCCTGGTGCGCGACGTCATCATGCCGCAGCCGTGAGCCGACCGGTTCCGGGAGCCGAACGCAGGCGGTTCCCGGAACCGGCGCTCGCGCCACCACCTCCTCCCGCACCACCGGTTCACACCCCGCTTCAATCACATCCGGGCCACCGCAGACCCGTTGCTAACGCGCGCGCTCAGACAGTGCCGCCGCCGCGCACCCACGACCCCGCGCCCACGACCAAGGAAGCTCTCAAAGGAAGTTCGCAGATGCTCAACATCGCCATCATCGGTGCCGGCCGCATCGGCCACGTCCACGCCCGCACCGTAGCCGCACACCCGCAGGCGAAGCTCGCACTGGTGTGCGACCCCTTCGGTGACGCCGCGGAGAAACTGGCCTCCCAGTACGGCGCCCGCTCCTGCAAGGACGCCGAGGAGGTCTTCTCCGACCCGGAGGTCGACGCCGTCGTCGTGGGCTCCCCGACGCCGCTGCACATCCCCCACCTGCTGGCGGCCGCGAAGGCGGGCAAGGCGGTCCTTTGCGAGAAGCCCATCGCCCTGGACATGCAGGACGTCGACTCCGCCCGCACCGAGCTTGACGCCGTAACCACGCCCGTCATGTTCGGCTTCAACCGGCGCTTCGACCCGTCCTTCGCCGCCGTCCGCGCCGCAGTGCGACAGGGGCGGATCGGGGAGCTGGAGCAGTTGACCATCATCTCCCGCGACCCGGCGGCCCCGCCGGCCGAGTACATCAAGGTCTCCGGCGGCATCTTCCGCGACATGACCATTCACGACTTCGACACCGCCCGCTTCTTCCTCGGCGACATCGTCGAGGTCCACGCCGTGGGCCAGCACCTGGATCCGGCCATCGCCGCGACCGGCGACTTCGACGCCGCCGTCGTCACCCTCAAGGCCGCCAGCGGCGCGGTGGCCACGATCATCAACAACCGGCACTGCGCCTCCGGCTACGACCAGCGCCTGGAGGCCTCCGGCCGAGAGGGCGCGCTGCTGGCGGAGAACGTGCGCGCCCACACGGTGCGCCTGTCCAACGCGGAGGTCACCGACGCCCAGGAGCCCTACCTGGACTTCTTCCTGGAGCGCTACGCCGACGCCTACCGGCTGGAGCTGTCGGCCTTCATCGAGGCGGTTGAGGCGGGTACCACTCCCCCGACCGGCATCGCCGACGCCGTCGCCGCCCTGCGCCTGGCCGAGGCCGCCACCGAGTCCGCCCACACCGGGCAGCCCGTGCGGCTGGCCTGACACTCCCGCCCCGCGCCGGCGCCTATCCCGCATCACGCCCTCACGCTTGACCCGGTCGCCCCTCGGGCGCGGCCGGGTCAAGCCGTGGACTCGCGCACGATCAGCTCAGGAGCCACCAGGTAGGCCCAACCGCCCTGCGGGCGCGGCTCGCGGATGACGCCGGCGGGCAGCTCCCCCGGCACCTGCCCAGCCGGGACCCCCGCCAGCTCCGGGTGCACCCGGGCCAGTAGCGTGCGCACCGCCACCTCGGCGATCAGGGCGGCATCCTGACGCACGGTGGTCAAGTCGAATGCGGTGGCGGCGGTTACGGGGATGCCGTCATAGCCGCACACGGCCACGTCCTGCGGTACCCGGACGCCGCGTCGCCGCAGCTCCATAAGCGCGCCCACCGCGGCATGATCGTTGAAGCACACCAGCGCTTCAGGCAGCTCGGCCAGCGCCGCGGCGCCGCGAGCGCCGGCGTCCTCATCCGCCCCGCCGGGAACCACGCGCACCTCATCCGCCAGCCCGTGCGCCGCCATGGCGGCGCGGTAGGCGGCCGCGCGCGGCGCGGAGGCCGACTGCGCACCGCCGTCAAGGTAGACGATGCGGCGCCGTCCGGTTGCGACCAGGTGCTTGATCAGGGCGGTAATGCCGACATCGTCGCGTGAGCGCACCTCGTCGATGCCCGCCACCGCGGTGGTCTGGCACACGACTACGGTCCGCACCCGCGCGCCGGCGCGGCCGAGCTCATGGTCCGGGATGGCCGGATCCACCAGCACCAGCCCCTCGCAGTGATCGGCCAGCAGGGCCCTTACCCCCGCCACGCCGTCACGGTGGGCGGTCACGGCCGCGAGCGCCAGCGAGTGCTCCAGATCGGCACAGGCACGGTACAGGCCGTCAACGATCAGACCCTGGAATGCCTGCCCCACCGCGAAGCCCGCTCCGATTAGCCCGGAGTGGCTGCGCCGCAGCAGGCGCGCGCGAGGATCGGCCACGTAGCCCATCTCGTCGGCTACCCGCAGGATCTCCTCCCGGGTGGCGGCCGCCACACCCGGCGCACCGTTCAGCGCCGCGGACACCGTGGACACCGAGCGGCCGCAGCGTGCGGCGACCATGGCGATGGTCACCCGCGAGACGGCACCGGCGGGCATAGGGCTCCTCTCCACGAGCTACTTCCCTGATGCCAACCACGACCGGCGGCACCCGGCAAGCATTCTATGGGCCGGCCGAAGCCGGCAGGGGCGCACGTCCGGAGCGGCGGCGACAGACTCCACGCGCACACGATACCGGCGAATGTCCGGACTAATTTGAACTTCTTTCCCGCACCCCCTTGACTCCGACGCGCGGGCAGAACACACTTGTTACACCAATTCACGCGCGTGAATTGATGTGGGTCCGTTCCCTTGGCCGACGTCACCGACCGCCTGCCGGCGTCCGGTGCGGCACCGCATGCGATACGGCATGCCATGCGCCCCACGGCCGGCGCAGGGTGCGGCACCCGCTTTCACCACCACCGTCAACGAGGACACCAACCATGAATTCCAGCTCACCCCTGTCAGTCGCAGTCATCGGCGCCGGCATGGCCGGCACCACCCACGCCAACGCCTGGCGCCAGGTCGGCACCGTCTACGACCTGGGCCTGCCCAAGATCCGCCTGGCCGCCATCGCCGACGCCTACGAGCCCTTCGCCAAGGACGCCGCCGAGCGCTACGGCTATGAGAAGGCCGTCACGGACTGGCGCGACATCGCCGATGACCCCAACATCGACATCGTCTCCATCGTGGTGGGCAACGCCCTGCACCGCGAGATCGCCGAGGCCATGATCCGCGCCGGCAAGCACGTCCTGTGTGAGAAGCCCCTGGCGGACACCCTCGAGTCGGCCAAGGCGATGGCCGAGGCCGAGAAGGCCGCCGGCACCGTCACCTCCGTCGGCTTCACCTTCCGCCGCAACGCCGCCATCGCCGAGATCGCCAAGTTGGTCCGGGAGGGGCACCTGGGCGAGATCAACCACTTCGAGGGCCGCTACTGGTGCGACTACGGCGTCGACCCCAACACCCCCATGGCCTGGCGCTACTCCGGCCCCATGGGCTCCGGGGCGCTCGGCGACGTCGGCAGCCACCTGATCGACACCGCCGAGACCATTTGTGGCCCCCTGGTCTCCGTATCCGGAGGCGCCATGATGACCTCCATCAAGCAGCGCCCCGTAGCCAAGGGGCACGTCACCCGCGGCACCGCCCTGGACACCACGGATGTGGAGATGGCCGATGTCACCAACGACGACGTCGCCACCTTCACCGGGCACTTCGCCAGCGGCGCGGTGGGCACCTTCTCCTGCTTGCGCGTGGCCTGGAACATGCCCAACGCGCTGATGCTGGACGTGCTCGGCTCCAAGGGACGGGCCTCCTGGGACCTGGCCCGCGCCGGCGAGATCATGGTCGACGACGTGAACTCCCCCGCCGGCCTGGGCGGCGCGCGCCAGGTGCTTGTCAACCCGACCTTCCCCTACTTCGAGCGTGGCTCCTCCATGGCCTTCGGCGGCGTGGGCCTGACCCAGATCGAGCAGTTCACCTACCAGGCCTACGCCTTCCTCCAGCAGGTAGCCGGCGTCACCGAAGGCGCCCTGCCTCCGTGCGCCACCTTCGCCGACGGCTACCGCGAGATGCTCATCGCCGACGCCGTGGCCACCTCGGCCGCCAATGGCGGCGCCGCCGTGGACCTCACCCCCTACAACAAGTAATCCCCGGGGCACCCGCTGCACCAGGCGGCTCGGCCCTCACCGCAGGTAGCCGAGAGCCGCACCCAAGAACCACACCTACGAGCCACACCCAAGAACTACAAGGAGAAAGCCTCATGGCACTGAACTACGGCGCCTACACCGCCTGCCTTTCCGACCGCCCGCTTCCGGCCGCCCTGGATGTCCTGAAGGAGGCAGGGCTGACCGGCGCGGAGGTCAACGTCGGCGGCTTCATTCCCTCGCCCCACTGCCCCGTTGACGCGCTGCTCGCCTCCCAGGCCGCCCGGGAGGACTACCTGGGCATCTTCGCCGAGCGCGGCATGCGGCTGTCCGGGCTGAACACCTCTGGTAACCCCACATCGCCGCTGCCCGCCGAAGGCATCAAGCACGCCGCGGACCTGCGCAACGCCATCAAGCTGGCGGGCCTGCTCGGCGTCGGGGAGATCGTCACCATGTCCGGCACGCCCGGCACCGACCCGACGGCGAAGTACCCCACCTGGGTCGTCAACCCATGGAACGGCATCGACATGGAGATCCTCGAATACCAGTGGAGCGTGGTCGTGCCCTTCTTCAAGGAGATTGACGCCCTGGCCCGGGACAACGGCGTGCAGGTCTGCCTTGAGCTGCACCCCCGCAACCTGGTGTTCAACATCCCCTCCTTCGAGCGGCTGATTGAGGAGACCGGGTCCACGAACATCAAGGTGAACATAGACCCCTCGCACCTGTTCTGGCAGCAGATGGACCCGATCGCCGCCACCAAGCGGCTGGGGAAACTGGTCGGTCACGTCCACGCCAAGGACACCAGGGTGTTCCCCGGTGTGGCCTACCGCGGGGTGCTGGACACCGACTTCGGGCACGTCCCCGCCGAGGCGGAGAACAAGACGCCGGTGGCCTACGGCTACTGGACCACCGCCTGGCCGCAGGATCCCGCCTGGCGCTTCGTCGCCCTCGGCCTGGGGCATGACACGGACTACTGGGCCGAGTTCCTGCGCACCATCGCGGCGGTGAACCCGGACATGAACGTCAACATCGAGCACGAGGACGCCGAGTACGGCAACGTCGAGGGCCTGCGGCTGTCGGCCACCAACCTGCTTGCGGCGGCCGCCAAGCTCTGAGCACCGAGAGCCAAACACGACCGCCCAAGA
>NZ_PIZC01000038.1:1584-81633 GCF_019325145.1 Actinomyces sp. 594 | reverse complement strand
GCGGCCCGCCCCTCCCGCCCGGTCCCTCGCCCGCCACGTGACCAAAAAGTCGGACATAAACACCCGCCGTCCGTCTCTGCGGCCCCCACAATCGCGCCAGTTGGGGCAGACTTGTACCAGGCGCGCGGCGGCCACCCGCGGCGCACCCCACTCGACGTCGAGACGCAGATAAAGGACAGCTACACCGTGGCGCGCAGTATTTACATCGCCTCCCCCAATGCCAGCACCGGCAAGTCGACCGTGGCCCTGGGCCTGGTCGCCTCCCTCACCAAGGTTGTGGCTAAGGTCGGCGTCTTCCGGCCCTTTGTCGCCTCCCGCGAGGACGAGCCCTTCCTTGAGCTGCTGCTGCGCCGCTGCGGCTCGAATACCCCGGCGGCGCAGTGCATCGGGGTGACCTGGGACGAGTTCCACGCCGACCCCGATGAGTCGTTGTCACGCATCGTCGCCGCCTACCGGGCGGTGGCACGCGACCACGACGTCGTCATCATCGACGGCTCGGACTTCTCCGACGTGGTCGGCAACCCCGAGCTGTCCCTCAACGCCCGAGTAGCCGCGAACATCGGCGTGCCCGTGCTGCTGGTGGTCTCCGGGCAGGGCGACCCCGAGGACGTGCGCGGCAGCGTGGAGGTCTCCATGGCCGAGATCGCCGACAACCACGCCCGCACCGTCGCCGTAGTGGCCAACAAGTGCCCCGCGGGCACGCGTGCGGAGGTGGCCGCGGCGCTGGCGGGGCTGGAGGGCGTGGCCACCACGACCCTGCCCGAGGTGCCGCTGCTGGGCGCCCCCTCGGTGCGCGAGGTCATGAACGCCGTCGAGGGCACTCTCATCAGCGGGGATGACGCGCTGCTCGAGCGCGAGGCCGAGGGCGTGCTCATCGCCGCCATGGACGTCTCCCACGTGCTTGAGCGCCTGAATGAGGGCCAGGTGGTCATCGTCCCCGCCGACCGCTCCGCCGCACTGATCTCCCTGGCCGCCGCCCAGGCCTCTACCGGCTTCCCGAACCTGGCCGGGCTGGTGCTCAACGGCGGCTTCGAGGTGGCGGAGCACGCACTGCGCCTGATCCGGGGACTGCGGCTGCCGCTGCCGGTCATGACCTCCCCGCTGGACACCTTCGCCGCCGCGTCGGTGGCCGGCTCCTTGCAGGGCGGGCTGGGGCAGGCCTCTTCCCGCAAGCTCGACGTCGCGGTGACCACCTTCGAGCAGGAGGCCGACGTCGACGCCCTACTGGCCGCCCTGGAGGTGGAGCCCAGTGAGGTCGTCACCCCCATCATGTTCCAGGCCGAGCTGATCGAGCGCTCCCGCGCCGACCGCCGCACCATTGTCCTGCCCGAGCCCGACGACGACCGCATCCTGCGCGCGGCCGACGTCATCGCCCGCCGCGGCATCGCGGACCTGATCCTGCTGGGAGACGAGACCACGGTGCGGGCGCGGGCCGCCGAGCTGGGACTGGATATCTCCGCGGCCCGCGTAGTGCCCACCGACAGCCCCGAGCTACTGGAGAAGTACGCCGCGGAGTTCGCCCGCCTGCGCGCCAAGAAGGGCGTCACGCTGGAGCAGGCCCGCGAGCGGGTCCAGGACGTGTCCTACTTCGGCACCATGATGGTGCACATGGGCGACGCTGACGGCATGGTCTCGGGCGCAGCCCACACCACCGCCCACACCATCGTCCCCTCCTTCCAGATCATCAAGACCAAGCCGGGCACCTCCATCGTCTCCTCGGTGTTCCTGATGCTGTTGGAGGACCGGGTGCTGGTGTACGGCGACTGCGCCGTCAACCCCGACCCCACCGCCGAGCAGCTGGCCGATATCGCCATCTCCTCCGCCGAGACCGCTCGCCAGTTCGGCGTGGAGCCGCGCGTGGCCATGCTGTCCTTCTCCACCGGCACCTCCGGCAAGGGCGCGGACGTGGACAAGGTGCGCGAGGCCACCGAGATCGTGCGGGAGAAGGCGCCGGAGCTCGCCGTCGAGGGGCCGATCCAGTATGACGCCGCCATCGATCCGACCGTCGCCGCGAAGAAGGCCCCCGGTTCGGAGGTGGCCGGCCGCGCCAACGTATTCATCTTCCCGGATCTGTCCAGTGGCAACATCGGCTACAAGGCCGTGCAGCGCTCGTCCGGCGCCGTCGCCATCGGACCGGTGCTGCAGGGCCTGAACAAGCCCGTCAATGACCTCTCCCGCGGCGCGCTGGTGGAGGACATCGTCAACACGGTGGCCATCACCGCCGTCCAGGCCCAGGCCTGACCCGGGAGGGGCCGCGGCACTGCACCGGCCCCGCCCCTCGAGTTTTGTCTCTTCCGACCCGCAGAAAGGCTCATTGTGACCACCCGGACCGTCCTCGTCATCAACTCCGGCTCCTCCTCCATCAAGTACCAGCTCGTCGACCCCGACTCCGGCCGCTCCCTGGCGTCCGGGCTTGTTGAGCGCATCGGTGAGGAGACCGGCACGATCATCCACCGCCATGCCGGTGAGAAGACCCAGCTGGACGAGCCGGTGCCCGATCACGGCTTCGGCCTGTCGGAGGTGCTGCGCCTATTCGACGAGGAGGGTCCGGCCCTGTCCGAGGCGAACATTGTGGCCGTGGGCCACCGGGTGGTCCAGGGCGGCCGCTACTTCTCCGGCCCCGCCCTGGTGGATGAGGACGTAATCACCAAGATCAGCGAGCTGGTGCCGCTCGGTCCGCTGCACAACCCCGCTCACCTGAAGGGCATCGAAGTCGGCCTGGAGCTGCTGTCCGACGTACCGCACGTGGCCGTGTTCGACACCGCCTTCTTCCAGGACCTGCCGGAGGAGGCGGCCCGCTACGCCCTCAAGCGCGAGGTCGCCGACAAGTACTCCATTCGCCGCTACGGCGCGCACGGCACCAGCCACCAGTTCGTCTCCGGCGAGGTATCCCGGCTGCTGGGTCGCGATGATCTAAAGCAGATCGTGCTGCACCTGGGCAATGGGGCCTCCGCCTCCGCCGTCGTGGCCGGACGAGCCGTGGATACCTCCATGGGCCTGACCCCGCTTGAGGGCCTGGTCATGGGCGGGCGCACCGGCGACATCGACCCGGCGGCCGTGTTCCACCTGGGGCGTGTGGCCGGCATGAGCGTGGATGAGATCGACTACCTGTTCAACCGCGAGTCCGGCATGAAGGGCCTGGCCGGGGACAACGACATGCGGGAGGTGTGGAAGCGCATCGACGCCGGCGAGCAGGACGCCCGCGACGCCATGGACATCTATCTGCACCGCCTGGTGAAGTATGTAGGCGCGTACACCGCCGTCATGGGTGGCCTGGACGCGCTGACCTTCACCGCCGGCATCGGTGAGAATGATGCCCGCCTGCGCGCCGAGCTGGTTGAGCGCCTGGGCTTCATGGGCATGCGGCTCGACGCCGAGAAGAACGCCGCCCGCTCCGACGAGGGGCGTGTGGTGTCTACCCCGGACTCGGCCATCGCCGTGCTGGTCTACCCCACCAACGAGGAGCTGGCCATCGCCCGCCAGGCCATGACCCTCATCTGACCCTCATCTGACCCCCATCTGACACGTGCCGGGACGTTACCCAGTACCCCTGGCGCATTCCTACCGCACGTATGCCTTTTCGGAGCTTCTCCCCTAGTGGTTCTGGGGCTTGCGCGCCTAGGTGGCCTGCTGGGGGAGGCGGTGACGCTCATGCGGTTGTCAAAACCGATGACAATCGCCTCCCACGCCCACTAGGAGTTATGCGGCGCCCGCATGATTCCAAGGCTTTGTCCGCTGGGCTCGACGCCGTCCGCGGCGTTTGTCATCATTTTTGACACCCCAGGCGCTCGCCCGGCACCCACCCCCAACGGCTTGTGTCCGATCAGCAGGTAGGACCGCCGGGACCAGCCCGGTGAACACCCGGCTGCACCGCCAGCGGCACCACCACAGCACCCGGCCAGCTCCCTCGCCGCAAACCCTGCCTGACGACAACCCACGGGGTCAGTCATCCAGAAGCCGGAGGCCTGACTCGTACGCGAGAACCGAAGCCGTCCCCACGGTTAAAAGAGCGTCCCGGTCTCCGCAGACGCTTGCTGCTCACGCCCGGGAACCGGACCAGCCGCGTCAGTGAGCTGCTGCGCACCGGCGGTTCCGCCTGTGCTGGGCGACACGTCGCCGGGCCGAGTCCAGCCGGGGCCGGCGGGAACGGCCGTGCCCCGCTGGTAGGCGGTGGCGGCGGCGCGGGCGCGCTGGTCGGCGGCCTCGTTCATGGGGTGGCCGACGTGACCGCGCACCCACTCGAAGCGCACCTCGCGCCCCCGCATGGCCGCATCCAACTGCTTCATGAGGTCATCATTGAGGACCGGCTTGCCGTCGCCCTTGCGCCAGCCGCGGCGCTTCCAGCCGTGAATCCACTTGGTCAGGGAGTTGATGACGTACTGGGAGTCCGCCTGGATGAGCAGCTCCTCCCCGGCCAGGCCCGCCTGCGCCGTCGCCCGCAGCAACTCCAGCACGGCGGTGAGCTCACCGCGGTTGTTGGTGGAGTTCTCCCAGCCGCCCGCCGCCCAGCAGTCCTCATCAACGTACCAGGCCCAGCCGGCCGGTCCGGGGTTTCCCAAGGCGGAGCCGTCCGCCGCGGCGATGATCGTCATAGGCCGCACCCTACCGGCTCCCGCAAATACCGGACGCGCCACCCGTGCCCGCCTCGGGGAGGCGGACGGCAGGTGGCGCGTCCGGTATTGCTGCTACTTCAGGCGTCGAGGTCGGTCTCGAGGAGGGCCTTGAGCTCCTCCAGGGCACCGTCGGCGCCGTCGGCGTCGGAGGCGAGAGTGACGACGTCGCCGAAGCCGGCGCCGAGCGTCATAACGCCCAGGATGGAGGAGGCGTCAACGGGAGCGCCGCCCTCCTTGGCGATGGTGACGGGCACACCCTTCTCGGCGACAGCCTTGACGAAGGTTGCGGCGGGGCGGGCGTGAAGGCCGACCTTGGAGGCGATTGTGGCGGTGACCTGGGCCATATGTACTCCTTAGAGAGAACCGGGATCAGCACCCGGGATGCAGGGATTGCACCTGTGCACTGATATGAACCAGCACGACGGCTGATGTCAGGCTCACACTACCCGACTTCGCCGCCCCGTGGCTGCGAATAACGCCACGAATACGGTCCGCGCGCCAATTACCGCCCGGATCGCCGTGCCACTCGCCTGCCATTCGCCGCTTCGCCGACCTGCAACTGGCCGCTCAATCACCGTGCACGGACGTCTCGAACAGCAGATTGACCTGATCGTTGTAGCTGCTCAGCGTGGACGCCGGCACGCGATCCACCCAGACCGCATCCACCGCCGGGGTGATGATCGCACTGACGTCGGCACCGAAATAGGTAAGCGGGAAGAAGAAGGTCTGCCCGCCCTCCTCCAGGTGCACCGTGAAGGCGTCGGTTGACAGCCCGGTCTCCTCAAACACCCCGATGGCCTTCTCCGTAGAGGAGGAGATCGCCGGGAACACGATCCCGTAGGAGGCGACAATGTCCTGCGCCTCAGCGGTCCCCAGGAACGCCACCCACTGGGAGGCCAGGTCCACCTTGTCGGAGTCCTTCACGATGGAGTCTCCCAGGCCGTTAAACAGCGACGCACGGTTGCCGTTCGGCCCGATCGGGGTCGGGGCGATGCCCACATTGATGTCCAGGCCCGCGAAGGTGTTGAACATCCACGCCCCATGGATGGCCATCGCGATCGATCCGGAGCCGAGCTGGATGTCCGTGCTGGTGGCGTCCGAGAAGGCACCGTTGGGGTTCAGATACCCCTTGTCCACTAGGCCGAAGTACCAGTCCAGGGTGCGCTGGAAGTCGTCCTCGTCGTAGCGGTAGTGGGTGCCCCAGGTCTCCTGGTCCGTGTAGTGCCAGTCCCCCACCGTGGCAGTGAAGGGGCTCCACTGGGTCTGTCCGTCGCTGGAGCCGGAGTCCTGGATGCCCAGGCCGTAGACCGCCACATGCTTGGGATCGAAGCCCTCCTCGTCACCACGCACCCCGTTGCGGTCCACGGTGAGCCGGGCGAGGATACGCTCGAAGCTGCCGCCGTCGTCGGGATTCCACTGGCAGGCCTGGATCTCCTCCTCGGAGACTCCGGCCTGGGCGAGCATGTCCTGGTTGTAGAACAACGCCACCGTGTCCCAGTCCTTGGGGCAGCCGTACTGGCGACCGTCCTCTCCCTTCCACAGGTCCAGTAGGCCCTCCTGGAAGGCGGACTCGTCGACGCCGGACCAGGCGGGCTGCTCGTCGAGCGGAACCAGCACGTCCAGATCGACGAACTGCGCGAACTTCGCGATGTGGTCCACGAATACGTCCGGGCCGGTGCCGGCAATGAAGCCGGCCGTGAGCTTGGTCCAGTAGTCGCCCCAACCGATCTGGGTGATGTTGACGGTTATGCCCGTCTTCTCCTTGAAGCGGTCCGCGCAGGCCTGGTACGCCGGTTCCTGGCTGGCATCCCACATCCAGTAGTCGATGGTGTTGGACTTGGCCTGCTCGTCATTGCCGGAGCAGGCCGCGAGCGTCAGCGCCGCAGCTCCGGCGATTGCGCCTGTGAACAGGCCGCGGCGAGTGAGCATGAGCTTGTTGTTCATCTGGTCCCTCACTTGATTCCGGTGAAGCCGATGGAGTTGACGACGCGCTTGGCCGCTGCCATGAACAGCAGCAGCATCGGCAGGGCGGCCACGAGCGTGGCGGCCATGAGGCCGGACCAGTCGGTGCCGGAGGTGGGTGCCTGGGACCGGAATACGGCCACGGCCACGGTAAGTACCCGGGAGGAATCCGTGTAGGAGACCAGCAGTGGCCAGAAGTAGTCATTCCAGGCGGTGATGTAGGTGATAATCGCCAGGGTGGAGATGGGCGCGCTGGCCATCGGCAGGATGAGCTGGAAGAACACGCGGATCTTCGAGGCGCCGTCGAGCAGGGCCGCCTCCTCCAGCTCCCTGGGGATATTCATGAAGAACTGCCGCAGGAAGAACACCGCAAAAGGCGTCATGAACATGGTGGGCAGGGCGACGCCCAGCAGGTTGTCGATGAGCCCGATCTGCTTGACCAGCACGAAGTTGGGCAGCAGCGTGAAGATCGAGGGCACCATCAGCGCCGCCAGGAACAGTGTGAACACGGCGTCCCGGCCGCGCCAGCGCAGGCGGGCAAAGGAGTAGGCCGCCATGGCGGAGAAGAACACCTGGCCGGCGGTCACCAGCGTGGCCACGATTACCGAGTTGCGCAGGTAGATCCAGAAGTTCATGGAGGCACCGGAGCCGCCGTCGGCCAGGGCCTCCTCGGTGGACTGCATGCCGAATACGCGGGCGAAGCCGCGCAGGTTGATGTCAACCGGCAGGATCGAGGTGGGGTCAGAGGTGATGCCGGCGTTGGAGGACAGCGCGGTGCGCAGCACCCAGTAGAAGGGCAGGATCGTGACGACCATGACCAGCGCCATGAAGATCCAGGCGATCACCCGGCCAACCGACAGGCCGCGCTTGTCCGAGCGTCGCTGCTCGGTCTTGGCGCCTGCTGTCACGCCGGTACTTGTGGTGGTGAGAGCGCTCATGGTTAGTCGTTCCTCTCAGTCCAGGTCCGTCTCGCCCGCACGGGTCATGCGGTACTGGAGAATCGTGATCGCGGCCAGGACGATCAGCAGTCCCACCGCCATGGCGGAGGCGTAGCCGAACTGGAAGCGTCCGAAGGCCATGTCGTAGATGTAGTACTGCAGTACGCGGCTGGCATTGACCGGGCCACCCTGGGTGGTAACCGAAACGGTGTCGAACACCTGGAAGGACCCGATCATCGTCATGATCAGCACCAGGGCCAGGATGGGCCGCAGCAGTGGCACCGTGATCCTCCAGAACATGGTCCACTCGCTGGCGCCGTCCATCTTGCCGGCCTCGTAGACCGTGTTCGGGATCGACTGCAAGCCCGCGAAGATAAGCAGGGCGGTGTAGCCCACGTGCCGCCACACATTGATCATCGCGATCGTGGGGATCGCCAGGGACGAGGAGAAGAAGTTGACGCTCTCCCCGGTGATGGCCGAGATGATCTCATTGGAAATGCCCAGCGTATTATCCAGGATCCACAGCCACAGCATGGCGACGACGACGTTGGACACCAGGTAGGGGGTCAGCACGATCGAGCGCACCAGGGTGGACTGCGTCAACCGCTGCATGAGCACGGCAATGATCAGCGCCAGGACGGTCTGGAAGCCGATATTGATCAGCACGTACTCCAGGGTGACGCGCACGGCGTTCCAGAAGATCGAGTCGCCGATCATGCGCTGGTAGTTGGCTAGCCCCGTGAACTGCTCCGGGGTCAGCAGGTTGTACTCGGTGAATGACAGCCAGATGCCCCGGATGAGGGGCCAGATGTAGAAGGCGATCAGACCGATGCCGGCGGGAATGATGAAGGCGATGCCCAGCAGGCGGTCATCCTTCGGTTTCCTGCGCAGCGCCGGTGCAGCCGCGGCGGTCGCTGTGGACATGTACGGTGCTCCGTTCCTGGCGGTGAAATGGGATTGGGAATACAAGACGGACAACGGCGCGTGGGCGGGGCGTCGCCCGCGCGCGCCGCGGTCCGCGGCGGATACGCAAGCGGGTCCGCGCCCGCTTCGCTGCCTCAGACGGCGGTGACGCGCACCAGCAGCGAGTGGTCGGGATGGATGACTGGCAGCGAGAGCCCCGTGGTCGCCAGGTACGAGCCCGGCAGCACCACGCCCTCCGGGCGGGTCCAGGCGGCCTGATACATGTGCCCCTCGTACAGGGGTGTTGCCAGCTGCACCCGGTAGGTGCGCTCCGGGTCCAGGCCGGGCAGTGGCCGGGGGGCGCCCGGCCAGGTGAGCGCCTGCCCCAGGCCGGTCAGTCCGAACAGGGCCTCTGAGCGGTCCGGGGCGACGACGCCCTGGATGCGCACGGCGTCGTCCTCATCGACGTCGGCGTGGACCACGGTGCCGGAGTGCAGCAGGGGGCGCAACTGCTTGTGCAGGGCGATCAGCTCGGCGAGGCCCCGCTTGTCCGCGTCGGTGGCGCTCAGCAGGTCCCACTCAACACCCATATGCCCCCACAGGGCGGTGGCGGCGCGGAAGGAGACGTCGAGGCTGCGCAGCGTGGTGTGGTCCCGGCCGGCACCGACGTGGGTGCCGATCAGCTCGGGAGGCAGCAGCGTCATGGTGCCGCGGTTGATGTTGGCGCGATCATGGGCGTCGTTGCAGTCGGAGGTCCACACGCGCTGGGTGTGCTCGATTATCCCCAGGTCGATGCGCCCACCGCCACCGCAGCAGGACTCGATCTCCAACCCCGGGAAGCGCTCGTGAAGGGCGTCCAGGAGGCGGTACAGGGCCAGGGTCTGCTCGTGGACGGCCGGGGCGCCGTAGCGGGTGCCGAGTGCGGCGTTGGGGGCCATGTGCCCGGCGGCGAGCACCGTGGAGTTGTGGTCCCACTTGATGTAGGCCAGGTCCAGCCGCTCCACCAGGTCGCTGATGGCCTGATACAGGTAGTCCCAGGCGCCGGGTGCGGTCAGGTCCAGGACTCGCTGGTTGCGGTGCTCCACCGCGCCGCCGGCGCCGTCGGACAGGACCCAGTCCGGGTGGGCGCGGGCCAGGTCGGAGTCGAGGTTGACCATCTCCGGCTCGAACCACAGCCCCAGCTCCATGCCGAGGGAGCGCACGTGCTGCGCCAGCGGTTCCAGCCCGGTGGGCCAGACCTCCGCGGAGACCTGCCAGTCCCCCAGGCCGGAGGTGTCGTCGCGGCGGGACCCGAACCAGCCGTCGTCAATGACGAAGCGCTCAATGCCGATTGCCGCGGCCTCGTCGGCCAGGGCCTTGAGGGTGTTCAGGTCGTGTTTGAAGTAGACGGCCTCCCAGATATTGAGCAGGACCGGCCGGGGCCGCGACGGATAGGAGGGCAAGGCACGCACGTGGGCATGCGAGCGGGCGGCCAGGGCGTCCAGGCCCTCACCCCAGGAGCCGACTACCCACGGGCTGGTGTAGCTCTGGCCGGGGCCGAGCACGACCTCGCCGGGTTGGAGCAGCTCCCCCGCCCCGAGCAGCCGGTAGCCCTGCTGCGGATGGGACGCCAATGCGCGGGTATTGCCCGACCAGGCGAGGTGAACGGCGTGTACTCGGCCGCGGCGCCAGCCGAAGCCGGGCGTGCCCGCGGCCAACCAGGTTGCGGCGTCGTGCCCCGTGCGCCCCTCCCAGGACTCCCGCAGGCGGGTGCCGGGGGCGAAGGGGGTGCGGACCGGCTGGCGCTCAAAGGCGTGGTGACCGGTGAAGTCCAGCAGCTCGGTGGCATCGGAGGGCACCGGCAGCACGGGGGCGATCTCGTCGACCTCCAGCGGCGCGGCGCCGGGGCCTGCGGTATCGGCGACCTCGGCGCGCAGGCGGACGATACCGGTCGGCTCCAGCCGCAGCACGGTGGTCAGCTCGATCCCGTGGACCGGATCGGTGGCGGTGGAGGTGACGACGTCGGCCCACCCGCCGGGCGCCTCGACGGTCTCGACGCTGTGGTTGACGGACTCGGGGTGCACGGAGAAGGCGGAGCCGTCCGCGCGGTGCAGCAGGACGGCCGGGCGAGCCGACCAGCCCAGGTGCGGCAGCGGCAGCACGGGCAGGTCCGGCGTGGTCCAAGTCTGGTTGGAGCCGGTGCTCGTGTTCTGGGCGATGCCGACATCGGCCAGCGCCGCGCCGTCGAGCTCGCCCAGGTCCTCACCCCAGTGGCGGACCACCGGGTGACGGTCGGGTAGGAGGCTCAGGACCAGCGAGGTGCCGCCGCGGCGCAGGTGGACGATGGGGGAATCGGGCACGGGGTCTCCTTTGACATGGGCAGAATCGCGGACGAGTTACGAGTGCAGCCCGATTGGTGGGGTGCCGCGACGCCGCGGCGCGGGATGCGAGATTATTTTATAGTCGAAGAAATACGTGACGTCAAGCATGCGCAGCCTGACCGTAACCTCCACCGCGACACGCTCCACAAACCGGATGCGGTGCCGCCGACCCGCCCCAACGGCCCCCGCCGCCGGCTGCGTCAGCTCGGCTCGTATGGGGCCACCACGATCTCAACCCGCTGCAGCTCCTTGACATCGGCGTATCCGGTGGTGGCGAGCGTGCGCCGCAGGGCACCCATGAGGTTCAGGGTGCCGTCGGCGCGGTCCGAGGGTCCGGACAGGATCTGCTCCATGGTGCCCACCGTGCCCACGTGGCTGCGGTAGCCGCGGGGCAGCCGCTCATGGCGGGCCTCGGCACCCCAGTGGTAGCCGCCGCCGGGGGCCTCCTGGGCACGGGCGAGTGCGGCGCCGAGCATAACGGCGTCGGCACCGCAGGCGATGGCCTTGACGACGTCGCCGGAGTTGCCGACCGAGCCGTCGGCAATGACATGCACGTAGCGCCCGCCGGACTCGTCCATGTAGTCACGGCGAGCCGCTGCGACGTCGGCGACGGCAGTGGCCATGGGCATGTGGAGGCCGAGGACCTGCCGCACGGAGGAGGAGGCACCTCCGCCCTGGCCAACCAGCACACCCGCCGCGCCGGTACGCATCAGGTGCAGGGCCGCGGTGTAGGTGGTCACGCCGCCGACCACCACGGGCACGTCCAGCTCGTAGATGAAGCGCTTGAGGTTCAGGGGCTCGACCGACCCGGAGACGTGCTCGGCGGAGACGACCGAGCCGCGGATGACCAGCAGGTCGACGCCGGCGTCGACGACGGTGCGCCAGTGCCGCTGGGTCTGGGAGGGGCTGAGGCGCCCGGCGACGACAACTCCTGCCTGCCGGATCTCCTCCAGGCGGGAGGCGATGAGCTCGGGGCGCACCGGGGGACGATAGACGTCCTGAAGCACGGCGGTGGCCTGCTCGGGTGCGGCGGAGCGGATGCGCTCGAGGGCGGGGGTCGGGTCCTCGTAGCGGGTCCACAGCCCTTCCAGGTCCAGGACGCCGATGCCGCCGAGCCGCCCAACCAGAATCGCCGTCTCGGGGCTCATCACCGAGTCCATGGGCGAGGCCATCACCGGCAGGTCCACGTGGTAGGCGTCCAGCTGCCAGCCGACGCGCACATCGCGCACGTCACGGGTGCGGCGCGCCGGAACCAGTGCAATGTCATCGAAGGAATAGGCCTGGCGGGCGCGCTTGTCCCGCCCGATCTCGATCTCACCGCTCACGAAGAGCATCGTAGCTGGCACGCAGCGCGGACAACCGCCGCGAACTCCGGTGAGCTGCTCCCCATTCTCCTCGGCTTGCAGGCGCGGTGGTTGCGCGAGGTCTGCTACTACGCCCGTTGGACGTTAACAACGCCACTTAACGGCCTGCTGTATACCTCCCAGCCCTTCAGCAGGCCGTTAACAGGCGTTGTTAACCCCGAAGTGGCGTAGCAGATGGCCCCGCTTCCGGGCACGAGGATCAGGTGGCTAGGTGGGGTGGGGGCTGGTTGTGCGTTGGCGACCTTGACGGGGTCCACTGTCCGCTTCGCCGGCCCGTCGTGCCCGCGCCCGGCATGCGACGCGGCGCTCGGGCACGGACCCGGCCGGGTCCCGGCACTCCACTTGGAGCGGGTTTCCGCGGTTGGACGGATTCCCGCAGTTGGAGCGTCTGAAAGTGCGTTTCAGGCGGCCAACGGCGCGCGGGCGGTCCCACTGCGGGCCGCCCCTGTTTCCAAGCCTGTCCCGACCGCAGAATCATGTTCACACCGGCGCGGCCTGTGCCGGTCGCGCTATTCGTGTCAGTGGGCGGTGGCACACTCGGCACATGAGCGAGCAACCAGTATCCAATCCGGCCACGGCGCCCGACTCCTGGGCCGACGGCCCACTGCTCGGGTTCGACACCGAGACCACCGGCGTCTCCCCCACCACGGACCGGCTGGTGACGGCTGCACTGGTCGCCCGCGGCCCGCGTGGCGCGGACGGCGCCCGCCCGCAGCGCATCACCACCTGGCTTGCGGACCCGGGCGTGGAGATCCCCGACTCCGCCTCCGCCGTACACGGCATCTCCACTGCGCGCGCCCGCGCCGAGGGCCGCCCGGTTGACCAGGTGCTGGAGGAGGTGGCAGCGGCGCTGACCCAGGCGATGTCGGCCGGCACGCCTGTGGTTGCATACAACGCGGCCTATGACTTGGCCCTGCTGGAGACGGAGCTAGTCCGCCACGGCCTGCCCACCGTGCGCCAGCGGCTGGGCAGAGAGCTGGGCCCCGTGGTGGATCCACTCGTGATCGACCGGAGGGTGAACCGCTATCGCAAGGGCAAGCGGCGTCTGACGGACCTGTGCGCGTTCTACGGCGTGGATCCCCAGGCGGGCGGCCTGCACACGGCCGAGGTGGACGTGGTGGCCACGCTGGACGTACTGGACGCCATGGCCTACGCCCACCCGGAGATCGCCCGTATCCCGCGCACGGAGCTGATGTCCTGGCAAGCGGCGGCGCACCGTGACTGGGCGGTTTCCTTCAACGAGTTCCTGCGCCGCCGTGGCCGCACGCCCGACGTCAACACCTCCTGGCCACTGCCCGACGGCATGTGAAGGCGCCGCCGGCGGACCGGCTCCCCAGGGCTCCGGCACGCCCGGTGAAGGCGCGCGGCGCGCCCAGCCAGCGCCCAGCCCAGTCAGGGCCCACCGCGTGCACGGCGATACCTCACGGCGTGCCCAGCGAAGACGCGCGGCGCGCCCAGCCAGCGCCCGCCGCGAGCGCAGTGATTCCTCACGGAACGCCCAGGTCAGGACTCGCGGCCGGTGTAGTTGGGAGCCTCGACGGTCATCTTCACGTCGTGCGGGTGGGACTCCTTGAGCCCGGCCGCCGTGATGCGCACGAACTGGCCGTTGGCCTTCAGCTCGGGGATGGTGCGCGCCCCCACGTAGAACATCGACTGGTGCAGCCCGCCGACCAGCTGGTAGACGACGTCGGCCAGCGCCCCGGAGAAGGGCACCTGCCCCTCGATGCCCTCGGGGATGATCTTGTCATCCCCGGAGACGTCGGCCTGGAAGTAGCGGTCCTTGGAGTAGGACTTGCGGCCGCGCGAGCTCATCGCCCCGAGCGACCCCATGCCCCGGTAGCGCTTCCACTGCTTGCCGTTGACAAATACGAGGTCCCCCGGGGACTCGGCACAGCCGGCCAGCAGGGAGCCCAGCATGACGGTGTCGGCCCCGGCCACCAGGGCCTTGGCGATATCGCCGGAGTACTGCAGGCCGCCGTCGGCGATCAGCGGCACGTCTGCGGGAGTGCAGGCGCGGGCAGCCTCGTACACGGCAGTCACCTGGGGCACGCCAACGCCGGCCACCACACGGGTGGTGCAGATCGAGCCCGGCCCGACCCCCACCTTGACGGCGTCAACACCGGCGTCAATGAGCGCCTGCGCGCCCTCACGGGTGGCCACATTGCCGCCGATCACCTCGATGCCGGAGAAGGCCGGGTCGTGCTTGATCCGGGAGATCATCTCCAGGGCCAGCTTGGCACCACCGTTGGCGGTGTCCACCACGATCACGTCCACGCCGGCCTCGGCCAGGGCGCCGGCACGCTCCCAGGTGTCGCCCCAGTAGCCGACGGCGGCGCCGACCACCAGACGGCCCGCCTCGTCCTTGGTGGCGTTGGGGTACTGCTCGGTCTTGACGAAGTCCTTAACGGTGATCAGCCCGGACAGGCGGCCGTCGGCGTCGATGATCGGCAGCTTCTCGATGCGGTGCTCGGCCAGCAGCGCCTTGGCGTCCTCGCGGGAGATGCCGGCCGGGCCGGTGATCAGCCGTTCGCGCGGGGTCATGCACTCGCGCACCGTCAGGGTGTCCCAGCGCTCGGTAGGCACGAAGCGCAGGTCACGGTTAGTGATGATGCCCAGCAGGTTCCCGGCGTCGTCGACGACCGGCAATCCGGACACCTTGTATTGGCCGCACAGCTCGTCCAGCTGGGAAATGGTGGCGTCCGGGCCCACCGTGACCGGATCGGAGACCATGCCGGACTCCGAGCGCTTAACCCGACGCACGTGCTGGGCCTGCTCCTCGATCGACAGGTTGCGGTGCAGGATGCCGATGCCGCCCTGCCGGGCCATGGCGATGGCCATGTCGGACTCGGTGACGGTGTCCATGGCGGCGCTCAGCAGCGGGGTGGCCAACGAGATCTTACGGGTCAGGCGGGAGGTCGTATCGACTTCGGAGGGGATGACGTCGGTGAGCCTGGGCAGCAGGAGGACGTCGTCGTAAGTCAGGCCGGTGGGTGCGAAGATGTCGGGGCTGGTGATCGGGTCGCTCACGGAATCATCGTAGAACCCGCGCGGCGAGCGACGCACGTCGAGATCCGCCACACGCCGCCGCCATCCTCGACGCGCCGGATACGGCTGTGGGGCGGCAGGCACGTGCCTGCCACCCCACAACGAGCTATGGCGAAACGCCGGCGAGCTACCGGTCAGCGGGTGACGACCGCCAGGACGTCGCGGGCGGACAGGATCAGGTAGTCCTCGCCGTCGTACTTGACCTCGGTGCCGCCGTACTTGGAGTAGATGACGACGTCGCCCTCTGCGACGTCGACGGGGATGCGCTTGCCGGAGTCGTCGACACGGCCCGGGCCCACGGCCACGACCTTGCCCTCCTGCGGCTTCTCCTTGGCGGTGTCCGGAATGACCAGACCGGACGCGGTGGTCTGCTCGGCCTCGACCGTCTGCACGACGATGCGGTCCTCGAGCGGCTTGATGGAGATCGACATGTCGTTCTCCCCTTCTCGCTTCTTGATTGGCGGGTAAATGACTGGTTGCCGCATCCCGGGGTGTCGAGCCGCCGTCGCGGGGGTCGGTCCGGCACGGATGATGCGGGTCACGCGGGGTCGCCTAAGCGCCTCGCGCACCACAGCAGAATCTACGCGCGGCTTTAGCACTCAGTCAACGCGAGTGCTAAAGCAGTCATGGCGGTTCGCCGTAGGCGTGCTCCGCCAGGCGCCCGCCACCCAACACGTCCTGCCCCTAGCCGAACCACCTTCGGCATTGCGGCAATGCGCCGGGCCGACGGGCGGCCCCGCTGCCTCTCCCGGCCTACCCGCGGGCGGCTCACGCCGCCCTGGCGGCCCGTGTCCAGGCGATGGCCTCGTCCACGCTGGTCTCCCGGTCCCCTAGCAGCGGGGTGCGATCGGTGAGTACGTCCCAGCCGGCCTTCACCGCCGCCCCGCGCTCCCGCAGCCAGCTGTATGCCCAGGTGGAGCGGTTGGCGCGGGCGCGCACGTCACCCACTCCGGATGCATCCACGCCCACGGCCCGGCACACCGCCACCGCACGCGCCTCGTGGAAGTCCTGGCTGACCACAATCGCCTCGGAGACGCCAAACACCTTCCGGGCCCGCACGCAGGTGGCGTAGGTGTCGAAACCTGCATAGTCCACGGCGATCGCCCCGCTCGGAATCCCTATGGACACCAGGTACTCGTACATGGCGATGGGCTCGTTGTAGCTGGCCTGGCCGTTGTCGCCGGACACGAGGATGGCCTCCACCCGCCCGGACTCGTACAGGTCAGCGGCCACGTCCAGCCGGTAGCGCAGCCACGGAGACGGCTCCCCGGAGGAGTACACCGACGCGCCCAGGACGACGGCGACCGGCGCGACCGCATCATCATCCGCGGCCCCGTGGTCCGTCACGTGCCCCGCGGCTGCAGCCCATACCCAGGCATTGGGCAGCGCCACCACCGCCACCGCGAGCGCAACCAGCCCGCCCAGGGCCCAGCGCCAGCGGCGTCGTCTGTCGCGTCGTGCCACGCGATTCCTCCTTCGTCTGCCCCGGTTCGCCCAGCCAGCGGCTAGGGAGTGGGGCTTTTGTGGTGTGCCAGTGATGCCCTGCAGGCGTCACCCCGTACGGACGTGTCAGCGTAGCGGCATAGGGAGCCGGCGTCGGGGATGTTCGCCTCCGGCAGCGCATCGGGACCGTGCGCGCAGCGGAGCGCCGCCACCTGGAGCCCCGGGGGAGGTAGCATTCACCAGGCAGGCCGCGGCGGGGGGCGCCGGTCCACGAACCGTGAGGCGTCTCTAACCGTGAGACGCCTCTCCGGATGCGGCGCGCGGGCAGGCAGGCATGTCATGATTCTCGGCGATGGACGGCTTCGACCTCGCCCCGCTGCTGACTCCCGAAGGTTGGCGGCTGCTCGAATCTCTGCCACCGTACGATCCCGACCAGGCACTCGCCCTGGGCGAGTCCCTGCGCCGCGAGGGTTATTCCTCCGCGCTGGTCGCCGCTGCGCTGACACAACAGCGTCTGCGCCAACGCGCCGCCTCCAAGTTCGGCCCCTTCGCGGAGCGCATGCTGTTCACCTCCGACACCCTGGAGCAAGCCACCCGGCTGACGGTCGCCGCCCATCACGCCTCCCGCTACGCGCGCGCCGGCATTCAGTACGTGGCCGACCTAGGCTGCGGCATCGGCGGCGACGCACTGGCACTGGCGTCATTGTGCCCTCGCGTACTGGCAGTGGACGGGGACGAGCCGACGGCGGCGCTCGCCACCGTCAACCTCTCCCCCTTCCCGAACACCGAGGTGCGCTGCGCCGATGCGCTGGAAGTGGATCTGGCGGCCGCTGGCGTGGACGCGGTCTTCGCTGATCCGGCGCGCCGCTCCGGCGGGCGGCGCATCACCGACCCCGAGCGCTGGTCCCCTCCGCTGGGACGGGTACTGGCTCTGCGCGAGCAGGTGGCGGCCCTGGGCGTCAAGGTTGCCCCGGGGATCGACCATGCGCTGCTGCCGGCCGACGCCCAAGTGCAGTGGGTGAGCGTAGACGGCGAGGTGGTCGAGGCCGGTATCTGGTGCGGCCCCCTGGCTCCGGAGGGACCCGGCCGCTCCGCCCTGGTCCTGCGCTCCGTCGGAGACGGCGATCCCGCCGCCCACGTGCTGAGCGACCCCGACTGCACGGACCCCACGGCCCCGCCCGCTCAAGTCGAGCCTGTAACCGGAGTGGAGGACCTGGGCGCTGTCATTCACGAGCCGGACGGCGCGGCCATCCGTGCGGGCCTGGTAGCCCACCTCGCGGGCCGCCTGGATGCACGCCCGGTTGGGCACCGCATCGCCTACCTGACGGGTGCGCGGCCCGCCGGGCCGGAGCTGGCCCCCTTCGTACGCTCCTGGAGGCTGGTGGAGGTGCTCCCCCTGCACCTAAAGGCACTGCGTGCCCGCGTGCGCGATCGCGGCATCGGCCACCTGGAGATTCACTCCCGCGGCGTGGAGATCTCCCCCGACGCGCTGCGCGCCTCCCTGCGCCCGCGGGGCGACGCCGGGGAGGTCTGGCTGTTGACCCGTATCGGCCCACGCGGCGAGGGCGGGCGCGGCCGCTCCCCGAGGGGCGCCGTGCTCGTCGTCGAACCGCTCAGCCGGCCGGAGGCCGACGCGCAGGCCCCTGCGCACGCATCGCCTCCCCCAGCACGTGTCCAGGTACGTAACGATCATCCTTCACCGTAAACGTACGCAAGTGTCCCTGCTCAACGCCTCCGAGAGGAGCTCCGTCATGACACCTACTACCCCCGCATTCACCCGGACGCCCCGCGCACATCTGCTGCATCGCACGGATCTGCCCTTCGCCCGCTCCGCCCGCTCCACGCTCGGTATCGAGTGGGAGCTGCAGCTGGTGGACAGCGACAGCCTGGACCTGCGCCAGTGCGCCGCAGACGTGCTGCGCCTGGTTGGCCAGGATCCGAATATCCACGGCGAGATGATGCTCAACACCGTGGAGCTGGTCTCCGGGGCCCGCCGCACCGTCGCACAGTGCATTGAGGACATTGCGCTCGCCTATGACCGGCTGCTTCCCGTCGTCAAGCCGCTGCGGGTGCAGCTGGCCAGCGCCGGCACGCACCCCTTCGCCGACCCGCTGGTGCAGAAGGTCACCGACGCCGAGCGCTATGCGCGGCTCGTGGAACGCACCCGGCTGTGGGGGCACCAGATGCTCATCTTCGGCACGCATGTGCACGTGGGCATAGAGGACCGCAGCAAGGTGCTGCCCATCTTGTCCGCCCTGCTCACGCGCGCCGCGCACCTGCAGTGCCTGAGCGCCTCTTCGCCCTTCTGGGCGGGTGCCTCCACCGGATACGCGGATAACCGCGCCATGATGTTCCAGCAGTTGCCGACGGCGGGAGCCCCCCACCAGCTGAACTCCTGGGATGAGCTGGAGGGCTTCGTGGGCGATATGGTTCACACCGGCGTCATTGAGGACTTCACGGAGGTCCGCTGGGATGTGCGCCCGTCGCCTCGGCTGGGCACCATCGAAGTCAGGTCCTGCGACGCCGCCACCAACCTCACGGAGCTGGGCGGCATCGCCGCCCTCACCCAGTGCCTGGTCGAGGACTTCTCCCGCCGCCTGGATCGCGGTGAGCAATTGGACGCGCTGCCGCCCTGGTACGTCAATGAGAATAAGTGGCGCTCCGCCCGCTACGGCATGGACGCCATTTTGATCACGGACTCAGCCGGCACGGAGGAACTGGTGACGGAGACGGTCGAGCGGATGCTCACCGAGTTGGAGCCGGTGGCGAGCGACTTGGGCTGCGAGTCCGAACTGGACAGCGTCCGGGTGACCTTGGAGGCCGGTGCCTCCTACCAGCGCCAGCTCGCCGCCGCCGAGGCGACCAACAGCAACGAGGCCGCTATGCGCCTGCTGCTGGAGGAAGTGCGCGCCGGACGGCCACTGGCCCCCGCAGAGGTCACCGCCCTGGTTTCTGACGGCATCCGCCCCGGCCCCGCCACCCCTCCCCGGCGCCACTTGCGAAACCGGCACAAGTAACGCACCGAGGTCGGTTATATCTACCGACCTCGGTGAGAAGAGGGGCGGGGCAGGCGGGAGGCCGGCCTATAGCGCCTGTAGCGCCCTATGAGCTCAGTGGGCCACGGGGATGTCCAGGGGCATGCCGGAGTCGGGGGCGAAGTCCATGGGGCTCGGCTCCACTCCCGCGCGCACGGCCGCCGCGCCCAGGGCGGCGATCTGGGCGCCGTTGTCCGTGCAGTACTTCAGCGGCGGCAGCCGCAGGGTAATGCCGGCCGCCTCGCAGCGCTGCGCCGCGAGCGCCCGCAGCCGCGAGTTGGCGGAGAAGCCACCGCCGATCACCAGGGTGTCGCAGCCAGTGTCCTGGCAGGCGCGCACCGCCTTTGCGGTCAGCGAGTCATTGACCGCCTCGGAGAAGGCGGCGCACACGTCTGCGGCGGGAACCTCCTGCCCGGCGTCAGCCATGGACTCCACGTAGCGGGCGACCGCCGTCTTCAGCCCGGAGAAGGAGAAGTCGTAGCGGTGGCGCTCACGGTCCTTGGCGGCGGCCAGCCCGCGGGGGAAGCGGATCGCCTCGACGTCTCCCTGCTGCGAGAGCCGGTCGACGTGCGGGCCGCCCGGGTAGGGCAGGCCGAGCAGGCGGCCGACCTTGTCGAAGGCCTCCCCGGCGGCGTCGTCGAGGGTGCCGCCCAGCTCGACGACGTCGGTGGCCAGGTCGTGGATGTCCAGCAGGCTGGAGTGGCCGCCGGAGACGATCAGGCCGATGAAGTGCTCGGGCGCGGGCCCGTCGATGAGTTCGTCGACGGCAATGTGCCCGATGACGTGGTTGACGCCGTAGATGGGCTTGGCGAGGGACGCGGCCAGCGCCTTGGCGGCGCTTACGCCGACGGTGAGGGAGCCGATCAGCCCGGGGCCGGCGCTGACGGCTATGGCGTCAACGTCGCCCAGATCCACTCCGGCCCGCTCCAGCGCGGCGTCCAGGGTGGGCAGGAAGGACTCCAGGTGGGCGCGGGAGGCGATCTCGGGGATGATGCCGCCGAAGCGGGCGTACTCGTCCATGGAGGTGGCCACGACGTCGCCGAGCAGTTCACGGCCACGCACCAGGGCGACGCCGGTCTCGTCGCAGGTGGACTCGATGCCGAGGATCAGTGGTTCACTCACGGCGCCCAAGCGTAGCCCGCCCGCAGCCCGGGTGGGGCAGGGCCGGTCAGTAGTGGCTGACTACGGTGGTGCCGGTCTCGGCCCAGTCGTAGTACCAGTGGGCCTCGTCCTCGGGCAGGTTGATGCAGCCGTGCGAGCCGGCGTCGGCCCCGACGCCGAAGTACTTGGCCCAGGGGGCGGAGTGGATCGCGTAGTTGCCCTGCCAGTAGGTCACCCAGGCGACGTCCTTCTGGCAGTAGGACCAGCCGGCGCTGCAACCCAGGTCCTGCTTCGCGTAGCTCAGGTATACCTCGTAGGTGCCGGTGATGGTCTCATTCCCGGGGCCGCCGTGGTTCATGAGAACCGGGCCGTGCACCTGCTCGTAGCCCTCATAGGCGGTGATGGTGGAGTCGGTGAGGTTGATGTCGATCCACTTCTCGTCGGCCTCGGCGGCGTAGGCGAAGCGGTCAGTGCCGGAGGAGACCACCCGCTGCTCAGCGTCTGCCTCCACCTCCTGTACGGCCAGCTCACCGCTGTAGGAGTCGTGCGCCTCCAAGGCGGCAATGATGGAGTCGGTGACCGCATCGCGGTTGGTGACCTCCAGGCCCGCCTGGGCGGGCCTGGCGGGCTCGAGCAGGTTGCCGTCGGCGTCGACGTTATCGATCGCACTGATCGGGTCCAGTTCGACCGAGGCGGCCGCCTGGTCAACCCAGGCGGCGACGCTCTCCTTCAGCAGCACGGCAACAAGTTCGCCGTCGACGGCGGTCGTGCCCACCCAGGAGGCGCGGGTGGCGGCATCGGCCTGGATGGTCTCCCCCGCGCCGGTGACCGTCACCTCGGGAGCGATGAGCGCGTCGGCGTCGGCCGCTGCCGCCTCGGCAGCGGCGTAGGAGACGCTCGGGGCGACGTCAGTCAGGGGCAGCTGCGTGCTCTGGGAGGTCAGGGTGGTGGCGGCGGACTCGACTACTGCTGTCAGTGAGGCCAGGTCCACGCCCCTCCCGTCGCTGCCGGCGACAGCCTCAAAGGCGTCCCCGTCGGCGCTGGGCTGGATGGATGCGTTGACTGCCGGAGTACCCACCTGGGTGTTGATGCGCTCAGCGAGCGCAGCCACGGCCTCAGCGTCCACAGAGACAGCCGGAGCCGCCCCGGCGTGGTCCACGAGGGCAAAGGACACCGACTGCGCGATATCGCCACCGTCCACCAGGGCATCGGCCAGGGACGATGCGTCGACGCGGCCGCCTGCTTGATCCAGCGGTACCTCGACGGTCTGCCCGGCGACGGTGACGGAGACAGTGGTGCTGGCAGCCCGGGTGGCGACGACGTCGGCGACCTCATCACGGGTCATGCCGGCCACGCTCTGCCCGCCAATGCTGGTTCCGGCGGGGGCGAGGTCGGCCGCGTAGGCGGCGTGCCCTGAGACTCCGGCCAGCGGGGCCGCCAGGACGAGCGCAAGCAGCAGTGACAGCACTCGCCTGCGGGCGCGCAGACTGTTAGCTGCATGTCTGGGCGTATGCGCAGCGTCATCGCGTCGCCACTGCGGGAACCTCTTCACCATACCTCCGGCCAAGGAAGTGTAACGGAGCCTGACGGGGAGAAAGTAACGATACAGCCGTCACCTGTGGGAGGCCACCGGCAGCCGCTGTGGCACACGCCGCCCGGAAGCACGCCGCCCGGCGTTATCGCCCGTGCACAGGGGTGTCCGGGCCGGCCCGCCCTGATTCATACGACGCCGCGCAGCAGCTCTGAGCTGAGCTGCTGCGCGGCGCGAGTGTGGGGCCTCAGCCGGAGCCGAGCGCCTCAGGCGGTGGCCTTCTGCCCCTTCCACAGGGCGTGGCCGAGGTCGCGGTTCAGCCGGGTGATGACCTCCAGCGGCACCGACTTGGGGCACACGGCCGCGCACTCACCGATGTTGGTGCAGCCGCCGAAGCCCTCGGCATCGTGCTGGTTCAGCATGTTGACCACGCGGGCGAGGCGCTCCGGCTGGCCCTGCGGCAGCAGGCCCAGGTGGGAGATCTTCGCGCCGGTGAACAGCATGGCTGAGGCGTTCGGGCAGGCAGCCACGCAGGCGCCGCAGCCGATGCAGGCGGCGGCCTCGAAGGCGGCGTCGGCCTTGTCCTTCTGCACGGGCACGGAGTGCGCCTCCGGGGCGGCGCCGGTGTTGACCGAGATGTACCCGCCGGCCTGGACAATGCGATCCAGCGCCGAGCGGTCCACGATCAGGTCCTTGAGCACCGGGAATCCCGTGGAGCGCCAGGGCTCGATGGTGATGGTGGAACCGTCCTTGAAGGAGGGGTCCTCCGCCAGGTGGCGCATGTGCAGCTGGCAGGTGGTGGAGCGGATCGGCCCGTGGGCCTGCCCGTTGATGACCACGCCGCACTGCCCGCAAATGCCCTCACGGCAGTCCGAGTCGAAGGCCACGGGTTCCTTGCCCTCGGCGAAGAGCTGCTCGTTGAGCAGGTCGAGGACCTCGAGGAAGCTCATGTGCTCCTCGATGCCGGTCATCGAGTACTCCTCGAAGTGGCCCTCCGAGTTCTGGTTCTTCTGGCGCCAGATCTTCAGCTTGATGTTCACTTGTAACTCCGCTGCTTGAGCTCGATGTCCTTGTAGATGAGGTCCTCCTTGTGGAGGATCGGGGGCTGGTTCTCGCCGCCCCACTCCCAGGCCGCCACGTAGAGGAACTCGTCGTCGTGGCGCAGCGCCTCGCCCTCGGGGGTCTGGGACTCGGCGCGGAAGTGACCACCGCAGGATTCGCGGCGGTGCAGGGCGTCGATGCACATCAGCTCGGCCAGCTCGAAGAAGTCGAGCAGTCGGCCCGCCTTCTCCAGCGCCTGGTTGAGCTCCATGGCCTCGCCGGTGACGCGGGCGTCCCGCCAGAACTCCTCCTTGAGGGCGCGGATCTGACGGATCGCCTCCCGCAGTCCCTCGTCGCGGCGCTCCATACCGCAGTACTCCCACATGATGCGGCCCAGCGCCATGTGGAAGTCGTCCACGGAGCGGGTACCACGCAGCGCCATGAGCCGCTCAATGCGGTCCTCCACACTTCTGCGGGCCTCGGCTACCTCCGGGGCGTCCGGATCCGCCTTGCCCTCGCGAAGCATGTCCGCCAGGTAGTCGTTGAGCGTGTCCGGCAGCACGAAGTACCCGTCGGCCAGCCCCTGCATGAGGGCGGAGGCCCCCAGGCGGTTCGCGCCGTGGTCGGAGAAGTTGGCCTCGCCGGCCACGTACAGGCCCGGGATGTTGGACTCCAGGTCATAGTCGACCCACAGTCCGCCCATGGTGTAGTGCACCGCCGGGTAGATGCGCATGGGGACCTCGTAAGGATCGTCTCCCGTGATGCGCTGGTACATCTCGAACAGGTTCCCGTAGCGGGCGGAGACGGCGTCCCGGCCAAGTCGGCCGATGGCCTCGGAGAAGTCCAGGTAGACGCCGCGGCGCATCATGCGCTCGTTGCCCTGCGCGTCCCGCTCCTTGATGGCGGGGCCGACGCCACGCCCCTCGTCGCACATGTTCTTCGCCTGCCGGGAGGCGATGTCGCGCGGGACCAGGTTGCCGAAGGCCGGGTAGATGCGCTCCAGGTAGTAGTCGCGGTCCTCCTCCGGGATGTCGCGCGGGTCCTTGTCGCAGTCCTCGGCCTTCTTGGGCACCCAGATGCGGCCGTCGTTGCGCAGCGACTCACTCATCAGGGTCAGCTTGGACTGGAAGTCGCCGGACTGGGGGATGCAGGTCGGGTGGATCTGCGTGTAGCAGGGGTTGGCGAAGTAGGCGCCCTTGCGGTGCGCCCGCCAGATGGCCGTGGCGTTGCAGCCCATGGCGTTGGTGGACAGGAAGAACACGTTGCCGTAGCCGCCGGTGCACAGTACGACGGCGTCAGCCAGGTGGGTGTCGATCTCACCGGTGACCATGTCGCGGGTCACGATGCCGCGGGCGCGGCCGTCGATCACGATCAGCTCGACCATCTCGTGGCGGCGGTACTCCTTGACGGTGCCCGCGTGGACCTGCCGCTCCAGGGCCTGGTAGGCGCCGATCAGCAGCTGCTGTCCGGTCTGGCCGCGGGCGTAGAAGGTACGGGAGACCTGCACGCCACCGAAGGACCGGTTGTCCAGCAAGCCGCCGTACTCGCGGGCGAAGGGCACGCCCTGGGCGACGCACTGGTCGATGATGTTGGCACTGACCTCGGCCAGCCGGTAGACGTTGTCCTCCCGGGCGCGGTAGTCACCGCCCTTGACGGTGTCGTAGAACAGGCGGTAGACGGAGTCGCCGTCGTTGCGGTAGTTCTTCGCGGCGTTGATGCCGCCCTGGGCGGCGATGGAGTGCGCCCGGCGGGCGGAGTCCTGGTAGAAGAAGCACTTGACGTTGTAGCCCTGCTCCCCCAGTGACGCGGCGGCGGCGCCGCCGGCCAGGCCGGAGCCGACCACGATCACGTCGAGCTTGCGGCGGTTGGCGGGGTTGACCAGCTGGGCGTTGAACTTGCGCTGCTCCCAGCGCTGAGCAATCGGGACGTCGTGCGGCGCCTTGGTGTCGGCGATCTTCTCGCCCTCGAGGTACAGGCCTTCGATGAGTTCAGTCATCATTCACTCGCTCTCGATCAGTGGGCGGCGCAGTGGGCGAACTGCTCGGAGGCCGAGCCGATCGCGTCGCAGAACTGGGGGTAGTAGTCGGCCGCCGCCATCGGGGCGTCGACCCAGCCGAACAGGATCGCCGTCGGCACGGACATGAACACGGCGAACAGGCCGAAGGCGACGACGAAGGCGATCAGGCGGATGAGGGGGACGGTGTTGCCGCGGGTGGCGCCGAGGGTCTGCAGCGCCGACCAGACGCCGTGCCACACGTGCAGGCACAGGGCCGCGAGCGCCACCAGGTAGATCAGGTAGACCCACCACAGCTGGAAGCCGTAGTACATGTTGGCGTAGGCGCGCCCGTGGACGTACTCACCGCCGGGGGTCAGCGTCAGGGTGGTGAACTGCAGGATGTGCCAGATGATGAACAGCAGCAGGATGACGCCGCCCCACCGCATGGTGCGCATGGCGTAGCGGGAGGCGAAGTAGTCGGCTCCCGGCTTCTTGACCTCGTACTTGTCATTCCCGCGGGCCTTGCGGTTGCGGTACCACAGGTGGAAGGCGCTGCCCGCGTGCGCGAGCAGGCACGCCAGGAGTACAGCGCGCAGGATCCACAGCACGCCGCCGTAGGGCATGAGGGGCTCAAGCAGGGTGCGCAGCCAGACCGCGTAGTGGTCATAGGCCATCTCACCGTCGAAGTAGTGGGTGTTGCCGTAGGCGTGCAGCACCAGATAGACGATGAAGACGATGCCCGACCAGGCCATCAGGCGCTTAATGAAGACCGTCGTCGTGTACGCGGCCTTCTTCTTGGGGGGAGCAGACGTTTTGACCACGGCAGCAGTTTACGAACCACCATCAGCCCTTGGTCCCAATCCTCCGCGCCACTCTTGAGCAGATATAAGACATCCTTGCTACGACGCGGAAAACCTGGAGTCTGCGTGCGGCAATCGGCCTCCGCCGAGCGGCCGCATCCGACCTGCCGCGGCCCGCGGACGCCCCCATTTCGTCACATCATTGTCAGACAAATATCAGGGCCCGCGGGAATCTCCCGCACTCCGCACAGGCCCCTTGCAGCTTCAGGCGCCCGTCGCGGCGTCCTGCAGGCCGCGACGCATGACGATGGCGTCCTCCACCGGCGCCAGGTAGTAGCGCCGCCGTCGCCCGATCGGGGCGAAGCCGTGGTTCGTGTACAGCCGCTGGGCACCCGCGTTGGAGGCGCGCACCTCCAACAGCACGGCGCGGCAGCCCGCTTCCGCCGCTACCCGCACCAGCGCCTCCAGCAGGGCCGAGGCCACTCCCCGACGCCGCGCGGCGGGGACGGTGGCGATGGTGAGCAGGTCGGCGTCCCCGCGGCCGTCCCCGTACCACAGGCCGGCATAGCCGACGATGCCGAGGTGACCGGCGGGCCCCTCAGTCGCCTCAGCGATCAGGTAGGCGCGGTCGGCACCCGGACCGGTGGTGCGGTCCAGCTCGGCGGCGAGCGCGGCCGGGCTCCAGGCCTCAGCGCCGAACAGCTCGGGCTCCAGGCGAGAGATCATCTCCAGGTCGGCGGGCGTCATGGGACGCAGCCGCACCCCCGGCGGGGCGGAGCCCACGGCGGATACGGGCGGGTTCACCGGGCGGGCCCCGCGGACATGTGCACGTCAGGCCGCCGCAGGTAGAGCGGTTGTACGCCCAGCCCGGCCTCCCGTAGCGCCTCCTCCTCAGAATTCGGAAGCGCACCCAGGCGGGCCAGGGCGACGCGCACCTGTGCCGCGGCGTCACCGGAGACGGGGGCCAGCGCCTCACGGCCGGCGACCAGCTCGGGATACAGGGCGGCCCCGGATCCGGCCACGGCGTCGGCGGGGGGCAGCACGCCGTTGTTCTCGCGATCGCGCAGGGCTGCGGGGGTGAGGACCTCGTACTCACCCAGGCGCTCGACGTCGTCGCGGCCCCGGGCCCGGTAGCGGGCGGTGTAGACCTCCTTGCGGCGCGCATCGGTGGCGACCAGGACGGTGGCCGTACTTGCCGCTTCCCGGTCGCGCCGCACGAGCTCGTCAAGAGCGGTGCGGGCCACGGCGTCGAGGCTGGGGACGCCGTAGACGGGTATGCCGCGGGCGCGTGCCACGGCGCGGGCGGTGACCAGCCCGGCGCGCAGACCGGTGAAGGGCGCCGGACCGGTGGCGGCGACGACGGCGTCGAGCGGGGCGGCGGCCACCTCCGGGTCGGCGAGCGCGTCGGCGAGCATGGGGCCGAGGGACTCGGCGTGACGGCGGGGGCTGTCCTGCTGCGCCGCGACCAGGATGTTCAGGCCCATGCCGGCGGCGGTTGCGTCGGGAGTGCCGCCGCCTGCGGCGTCGGCTACAAGCAGCTGCGTTCCCAACGATGAGTCGATGGAGAGGATGCGCACGGGCGCAAGCCTAGATGAGTGATCCCGGCTGTGCGATCGGCCGCCGGGGCGTCAGCCGGCCAGCGGGCCGAGGTCGACGCCGGCCCAGCGGGGGCCGACGGCGGTGACGGTGATGGTGCGGCGGCCGTCGTCGGCCTGCTCCAGGTCGGTGACCGATCCGGGGCCGACGGCGGGTGCGGCCAGTCCGCCGTGGGGGCGCGCGACGGTGATCTCCAGGCGATCGCGCGACAGCGCCTCCGCCTTGCCCTCCCCCCACTCCATGAGGGTGACCGAGTCGGCGACGGAGGAGTCCAGGTCGAGGGCGTCGAGCTCCTCCAGAGAGGAGATCCGGTAGGCGTCCACGTGAATGAGATCGGGCCCGTCGCCCGTGGCGGGGTGAACGCGGGCGATGACGAAGGTCGGTGAGGAAATGCGCCCGCGCACGCCCATGGCGGCACCGACCCCCTGGGCTAGGGTGGTCTTGCCGGCCCCCAGTCCCCCGGTGAGTACGACGACGTCGCCGGCTCGGAGCAGCGAGGCCAGGCGACCGCCCAGAGCCCGGGTGGCCTCGGCGGAGTCGGTGGGGATGCTGATTGAAGCGGCCGGGCCCGCGGGCCGGGCGGCGTCGACGCTCATGCGCGTGTCTCCTGGTAGTGCGGGGCTGGGAGCCGGGTGGCGTCGCGGCCGGTGAGCACGCGGGGGACGCGCTCACCCAGGCGGGTGACGATCTCGTAGTTAATGGTGGAGCAGACCTGGGCCCAGTCATCGGCTGTGGGGGTGGTGGCGTCGTCGCCCGCGCCCCACAGCACGACGGTGTCCCCGGCTGCGGCGGGCGGGGGCACCGGGGCGCCCTCGGGGGTGGTGGCCGGGCCGAGGTCGATGACCACCTGGTCCATGCACACGCGGCCGACGATGGCGGAGCGGATGCCGTTGACTGCGGCCGGACCGCCGTTGGAGGCGGCGCGGGGGATGCCGTCGCCGTAGCCGAGGGGGACCAGGCCGAGCCAGCGGTCGGTGGGAGCGCGCCAGGTGCCGCCGTAGGAGACCGCCTGTCCCGCCGGGATGCGCCTGACCTGGGTCAGCGGCGCCTCCAGGCGCATGGCGGGGCGCAGGTCGAGGGCCGCGGAGGTGGCAACGGCGGGGTCCGGGGACAGGCCATACAGTCCGATACCGATGCGCACCAGGTCCAGGCGGGTGTCGGGCTGCCAGAGCAGACCGGCGGTGGCCGCCAGGTGCCGCACACGCGGGTTCAGCCCCGCTTCGGCCACAACACGCTCGGCAGCCAGGAAGCGGGACAGGTGCTTCTCGGTGGAACCGGAGGCCGGCTCATCGGCACGAGACAAGTGGCTCCACAGTCCGACCATGGCGATGGTTCCCGACTGCTCAGCGAGTTTGATCGCTTCGGCCAGCGCAGGCAGATCAGTGGGAGTGGCGCCGCCCCGGGACATGCCGGTGTCCACCTTGAGGTGGATACGGGCCGGTCCTGGTGCGGGTTGGCCGTCGGCAGAGTCGTCCAGTTCGGCGCGGGCGGCCGCCACAATCGCGTCGAGTTGGGCGCGGGTGGACACCGACAGGTCCAGGCCGGACGCAAGCGCCGCCCGCAGCGGTGAGCCCGGCGCGGCGGCCTGCTCCGGGGTGAGCACGGGCAGCAGCCAGCACAACAGGCGGGGCCGCTCGGGCGTGGGCACGGAGTCGGGATTGCGCGAAGGACGGGCGACGCCGGCGGCGTCGAGCAGGGCGCGCAGGCGCAGGGCCTCGGCGAGCTGGGCAACGCCGAGCCAGGTTGCGCCGGCGCGCAGGCAGGTGCGCGCCACCGGGCCGATGCCGTGGCCGTAGGCGTCGGCCTTTACCACCGCCATCCAGGGCACGCCGCCGACAGCGGCAAGCACATGGGCGTTGTGGGCGATGGCGTCGAGGTCAATGACGGCGCGGGATGTCGTCGCTGGAAGCGGAGTGCCGGTGGACGCGTTCACGGTGGCGATTGTTCCACTCCAAGCGTTCCGGCGCCTGGATGCGGCGGTGGGAAGCCGATTGGAGTCGGCGAGGGGTGGTCCCCCACGGGGGACAGTTGCGGCGCTGGAGGAGAGCGCGCAGACCCCGGCGCGGTCCCATAGTGGCATGAGCACAGCACTGAATGGGGCGGCGCCGACTGCAGGGTCAGCGCACCTCACCGCGAACATGCACGACCTGGTCGTGTCCACCGATGGCCTGACAAAGATCTACGGCGGCACGCCCGCTGTGGACCACGTGGACCTGCGCGTGCCGCGCGGCGGCGTCTACGGCTTCCTGGGCCCGAACGGCGCCGGGAAGTCCACCACCATGAAGCTGCTGCTGGGGCTGACCCGTCCCAGTTCCGGCAGCATGCAGGTGCTCGGACACCCGGTGAGCGCCCGCTCCCCGCTTCCCGCCGGCACGATCGGATCCCTGATCGAGGGGCCCTCCTTCTATCCGCGGCTGACCGGACCGGAGAACCTCGCCATGGTGTCCGACTACCTCGGCCTGCCCCGTGACCGCGTCCAGCGCGCCCTGGCCACAGTATCGCTCACCGGCCAGGACAAGAAGCTGGTCAAGGACTACTCGCTGGGTATGAAACAGCGCCTCGGACTGGCCATGGCGCTGCTGGCCCACCCACCACTCATGCTCCTGGATGAGCCCACCAACGGCCTGGACCCGGCCGGCGTCGCCGAGATCCGCGAGCTGATCGTGGACCTGGCCCGGCAAGAGGGCACCACCGTCATCGTCTCCTCCCACATCCTGTCCGAAATCGAGCAGATGGCCGACGTGGTCGGCATCATCTGCGCCGGACAGCTGCGCTACCAGGGACCGCTTGCCGGTCTGCAGGATGCCGGGGTCATCGACTTCACCGTCTCCGACCCGTCGCGTGTCGCAGGCCTCTTCGCCGAGCAGCGCATCCGGTACCAGGTTCATGGCCGGACCGTGCGCACGCCGATGCTCCCCGAGGGCGTGGTGGGCGAGCTGGTGACTCGCATCGTGCACGGCGGCGGCACCGTGTTCCGGGTGCAGACCGTCCGCAAGACACTGGAGCAGGCATTCCTGGAGCTGACCGATCCGCTCGGTTCGCCGTCGCTCCCGGTGCCCACCGCTGCTGTTCCCTCCACCGCGGTAGGAGGCAACCGATGACCGCGATCGTCATGGAGTCGCGCAAGCTCCGACGGCGTCATTTCTGGTTGATGGCGGCGGCCCTGGGCGGGCTGGTGGTGCTGTGGTCGGCGGGCCTGCTTTCAGCACGTGCAACCGGTGTGGAGCAGATGCGCCTGCTGAGCCTCGGCCTGGCCGACTCGATCAACATGACCAGCATGCTGCTTCCCCTCATTGCGGCACTGTTGGCGTCCCGTTTGGCCACGGTCGATTCCGAGGAGCGCATGGACCAGTTGCTCACCGCCCTTGGCCAGACCGAGCGCTCCCGGTTCGGCGGGAAACTGATCCTGGGCTCCTGCGCCGCCGCCGTCGGCCAGTTGGCGATGCTTGGACTCATCGCCTTGGCCGGGCCGGGCATGGGCTTACGGACCACCCCCACGGACCGGGAGCTGGTTTGGTCCATCGCCGTCGTCATGGTCGCGGCCTGCGTCGCCGCGATGGCGGCGCAACTGATATTGGCGATCTATGTGTCCAAGCAGGCGGTGGGTCTGGGCGTCGGAGCGGTGGCATCACTGTTGTGCTCCGCGCTGCCATTCATGCACCTGGGAGCGGTGGATTGGCTGTTTCCGTGGGGCATCGCCGGTGCCGCGGCGCCGCTTTCACAGGCGTCGCAGCAGGCAGGAACGGTGATTCTGGTCGAACACCCCTGGCTCAACGCCCTGTGGGCGGTATTGTCCGCGGCCGTTTGGAGCGCGCTGGCCGGATTCGTCATCAACTACCGGGAGAACCACCGATGAGCACAGCGATCACCCCTTCATTCGCCATGCCCCTGCCCCACCCACCGGCGCCCGCGTCGCCGCCGCCGAGTTCCACCGCCGCGGCGCCTTCGGTATGGGCGGCCTGGCGGTGGGAGAACCGCAAGGCCAAGGCGCCGTGGTACTGGGTGGCCCTGGTAGCGCTGTGCGGCGTCGGCATGGCCAACGGGGCAAGTAACTACCTCGACTACCGTGCGGAGTTCGCTGACCAGGGAGTCACCTGGCTGGCGGTATGGGGACAGGCGACGCTGCTGACAACCATGCTGGTCTTTCCCCTGCTGGTAGGCTCCCTGATCGCTCAGATCTGCGCGGGTGAGCACGGTGGCCGCAACTGGCAGCGCATGCACGCCAACCGGTTCCAGGGTGCCATGCTGCTGGGCAAGCTCATGCACATGGCGCAAGTCGCCTTACTGACCACGCTGGTGCTCCTGGGGGAGTTCACCATCACCGGGCTGCTGCTCGGGTTCGATCTGGCGGGCATCGGTCCCTTCCTGCTGCGGGGGATTCCCATCGCGTTGGCCGTATTCGCCACCGAGGTATTCGTCGCCTGGCTCGGCGTGATCATGACTTCCTTCGCCTCCGTCATGACCCTGGTGCTGCTGGGAAGCGTGATCGGCAGCGTCCTCGTGCTGCTGGCTCCGCAGCTCGCCCCGTACTACCCGCTGTCGGTCATGACGGCGGCGTGCAGCCCTAGAGATCTTTATAGCGTTGCCTCCGTGGGCTCGATCCTCTTCACCGCCGTGGTGAGCGCCGTCTGGACCTGCGTGTGGACAATGGCGTTGCGCCGCGCCGTTGCTAGGGTCGTCTGATGGCCGCCGCATCACAGGGGGCGCCGCAGGTGCCCCGAACCCTGATCGATCGGTTCACCGCCTGGTGGCGCACCAGCGCGCTGGGCTTGTGGGCCGTCGTCGTCGGGATGGGGCTGTTCGAGCTGGTTCTGCTGGCTCATCTGCTGGCCGAGGGACCGGTGCCCGGAGTACGTGTGTGGGCTGCGGTTAGCCTGCTCGTCGTCCTTGCCCTGCTCGGGCGGCGGCGTTGGCCGCTGGCGGTGGTGATCCTGACTGCCATGGCCTCCGCCGCCGCGGAGCTGTGGGGTCCGGGTGCGATTCTCAGTCTGCCTCCGCTGGTCGCCCTGTATTCGCTGTTCGTAAGCGCCGGAACGATCCACCGCCTGATCGGTGCGTCGGCACTGCTCGTCGGCTGGGTACTGCCACCGGCATTCAGGGGTCTGGCATATCCGCTGAGCGCTCGACTCACGCCGTACATCTTCTTCTCCGTGGCCGTGATCGCGGCTGCGGCTATCTCACGGGCCCGGCGGGAGGCCCTGGAACACGGCGACGCTCAGCTCGCCGCCCAGGCCGCCGAGCATCGACTGACGGCGCAGCGTGACGCCGCCCGCCGCCAGGCACGGGTTGCCGGGGAGCTGCACGACTCGGTGGGGCATGATCTGACCGCCATCATCGCCCTGTCGGAGGGACTGGCGGGGGCAACCGGCAGGGACGAAGTCGACGAGGCCATTGAGGTCATCAACACCCTTGCCCGCGAGGGACTCGCCGACACGCGCCGCGCCGTCAACGCCCTCCAGCCCACGCATGTGGAAACCGGCCCTCTTGACCCGGTACCCCTTAACGGCGACTCCCACCGCGACACTTCCGGCGCCGTGGCGCCCGAGCACGGCTGGGAGGGACTGTCCGGATTGTTGGACACGGTTCGCCGGACTGGCATTGCCGTCGCCCTGACCGAGACCGGGCATCGCCCCGAGGACGCTGGAACAGGAGCGTTGGTCTTCACGGTCGTGCGTGAGGCCCTGACCAATGTCATGCGGCATGCGGATGGGGCCACGCGCGTCGTGATCTCCCTGGATCATGCCGCTGCGCTAACCCAAGTCACCGTGTCCGACGACGGCCCGACCACCCTGGGCGCCGGCACCGAGACAACAACGGTCAATCCCCGCAGCTCGGGACATGGGCTCGCACACTTGGCGGATGTGTTGGGCGAGGCCGGCGGAACCCTGAACGCCGGTCCCGGACCCGGAGGCTGGCGGCTGCGGGCCCTCATCCCCCATCGGGAGGCCGCATGAGGCCATCCACCGCCCCACGTATCAACCAGACCGGCAGGGTCATCACCGTCATGGTGGTCGATGATCAGCGCGCCGCCCGCATGGGCCTATCGCTGATCATCAATCGGGCAGAAGACCTACAGGTCATCGCCCAGGCCACCGACGGGCAAGACGCACTAAATCAGCTCACGCACCTGGAAACGGACCGTCGCTCCCTCCCGGACGTGGTGCTGATGGACATCCGCATGCCCGTCCTGAACGGTGTGGAGGCCATTGCACGCATCAGCCAGCTCCATCCCTCCGTGAAGACGCTCGCCTTGACCACCTACGACCAGGACGACTACGCCTTCGGCGCCCTGTCCGCTGGGGCCTCCGGTTTCCTGCTCAAGGACACGCGCACGGCGCAGCTGCATCAGGCGATCCGGGCGGTCGCCTCCGGAGACGCCACACTCACCCCGCGCATCACCAGGGAGCTGCTCAGGCGCCATGCCTTCCGCCCCGTCGCTTCGCCGCAGCAGCGCGCCGCCCAGGAGCGCCTCGAGCGGCTGAGTCCACGCGAACGTGAGGTCGCCGAGCTCGTGGCCCAGGGGCTGACCAACTCGGAGATCGCTCAGCGCCTGGTCATCGCCACCGACTCGGTGAAGAAGAACGTCACCCGTATCTTGGCCAAGCTGGACCTGCGCGACCGAGTGCAGCTAGTCATCCTCATGCGTGACATTGAGTCCCAGTGAAGGGGCCAATGCCGCAAAAAGTGTCCAACTAACGCCACTTTCAGCTACGGACCCACTTGACGCCCGAGTGGTAAACGGCCCCATAACAGCGAAAGGTCCGAGCCGTCCCGGCGGACGGATGGCGGCAGCAGGGCCAAAGTGGCGAAAAATGGACACTTTTCCGCTGATGCCCGCAGTCGGCCCCCGGTCGAGGCCCGAGAACTCATGCGGTGGCTTGTTCTGGTCTCTGGCCGGCGCTCCAGAGTTGTTCCCAGGCGGCCGGAAGCGCCTCGGTCAGGTCCAGCGCGGCAAGTGGATGGCCCGAGCGCGCAAACAGCCGGCCGGCCCCGGCGGAAACTGCACGCTCATGCGCTGCGCGGTCGGTGTCAACCAGGCCCGCCGCCCGCATCGCCGCGAGCGCATGCAGCCGCACCCCCAGGGCGGCGCAGCTGGCCGGGGCGGCACCCGCACCCCCGCCGCCCCGGGCCACGTCGTTATCGGCATCGGCCCGGCCGGCCGCCAGCAGAGCACCGACGATTCCGGCCAGTACGTCCCCGCTGCCGGCGGTCGCGAGCCAGCCCGGACCGGAGTGGACAGACAGCAGCGTCCCGCCCGGGGACGCGATCAGCGTCGGAGTCGTCTTCAGCAGCACGGTGGCTCCGGTCAGCTCCACCAGGCGCCGCGCCGCCGCGGCCGGGGCCGCCTCGACCGCATCCCGCGAGGCCCGCTCACCCAGCGCGCCGAGCAGGGCGGCGGCCTCCCCGGCGTGTGGGGTGAGCACGTGCCGCGGCGAGCAGCGGCCGCCGGAGGCGACTCGGGCGGCGAGCAGGGGCAGCGCCCCGGCATCAATCACCGCATCGACCGGCTCTCCGGCCTCACCGAGTACCCGTCCCAGCGCCGCGTCGAGTTCGGCGGCACGCGGGGCATCGGCGGGGTCGGTGCCGGGGCCGATCACCAGTGCCTGGCAGCGTCCGTCGGCGGGCACGACCTCGGGCCGGCGGGCGAGCACCAGGTCGACCACCCGCGCCGGCGCCGCCAGCCGCACCATGCCGGCGCCCGTGCGCACCGCAGCCGACGCGGCCAGCACCGCGGCCCCCGGGTAGGTCTGGCTGCCGGCCCACAGCCCGACCACGCCCCGGGTGTACTTGTGGTCCTGGTCCCCGGGCACGCGCAGCAGGCGGCCCAGTTCCGCATCCGCGGGCCGACGCGCCAACACCGCAGCATCCGGCACCGGCAGCCCCAGGTCGGCGACCTCAACGCGCCCGCACAGGGATGCGGCCGGCGGTAGCAGGTGGGCCGCCTTGAAGCAGGTGAAGGTGATGGTGCGGTCGGCGTCCAGCACGGGCCCGGGCAGGGTGCCGTCGTCCACGCCTACACCGGAGGGCAGGTCCACGGCCAGCACCCGGAAGGGCCGCTCCCCCGGCTCCCCGGCAGCGCGCAGCGGGGCAATGAGCCCGGCCGCGGCCGGGCGCAACGGCCCCGTGGCACCAATGCCGGTGAGGCCGTCGATCACCAGGTCGGCACCGGCCGCTCCCCCGGCAGCCGCTCGGGCCGCGGCCCGCGGGTCGGCGGCGAGACGCACACCTGCGGCGCGGGCGGCCGCCAGGGCCGTGACGTGCAGCCGGGATATCTCGGCGGCGGGGGCGGCGGTGACGGCGCAACCGCGACGCGCCAGCAGGGCGCCGGCGATCAGGGCGTCACCGCCGTTGTGGCCACCACCCACGAGCAGCAGCACACGCGCGCCAGGCACGGCGCCGCGCGCAGCCCGGATCTCCTCCACCGCTGCCCGAGCCAGCGCGCCGGCCGCGGCATGCATGTAGCGGTCGGTACCCGCGGTCAGCGGCGCCTCGGCTCCGGCGACGGCACGGGCGGGATACGCCACGGCGGCGACCGAAGTGCTGTCGGGGGCGGGTGGGCGCGGTGCGGTGTTCACTGCCCCATCATGACCCCGGCGAGCCGGCTTACTCCACGGTGACGGACTTGGCCAGGTTGCGGGGCTGGTCCACATCCAGGCCCCTGGCCTTGGCCAGGGCAGCAGCGAAGATCTGCAGCGGCACCACCGTCAGCAGCGGCCACATCAGGGTCGGGGCGGCCGGGATGCGAATCACCGTGTCGGCGAAGGGCGTGACCGCCTCATCGCCCTCCTCCGCGATGACGATGGTGCGGGCGCCGCGGGCACGCACCTCCTGAATGTTGGAGATGACCTTGTCATGCAGGACGGGGCGGCGCGGGGTCGGCACGATGACGAACACCGGTAGTCCCTCCTCCACCAGGGCGATGGGACCGTGCTTGAGCTCGCCGGCGGCGAAGCCCTCGGCGTGCACGTAGGCGACCTCCTTCAGCTTCAGCGCGCCCTCCAGGGCGACCGGGTAGCCCACGTGGCGTCCCAGGAACAGGAAGGAGGTCTGGTCGGCGAGCTGCTCCCCCAGCTCGCGCACCATGTCCTCCTGCTCGGCAAGCAGGCGCTCGATCTTCGCGGGCATCTTGCCAAGGTTCTCCAGGTAGTCGGCGACCTCGTCGGGCCACTTGTTGCCGCGCAGCTGCGCCAGGTACAGGCCCAGCAGGTAGCAGGCGGTGATCTGGGCGAGGAAGGCCTTAGTGGAGGCCACGGCCACCTCCGGGCCGGCGTGCGTGTACAGGACGGCGTCGGCCTCGCGGGCGATCGTGGAGCCATAGGTGTTGACGATCGCCAGCGCCCGACTGCCCTGCTCGCGGGCGTGGCGGACCGCGTGAATGGTGTCCATGGTCTCCCCGGACTGGGAGATGGCCACGGTCAGGGTCTTCTCGGAGACAATGGGGTCGCGGTAGCGGAACTCGTGAGCGAGCTCAATCTCCACCGGGATGCGGCACCAGTGCTCGATCGCGTACTTGGCCACGTGCCCGGCATAGGCGGCCGTCCCACAGGCGACCACGATGATCTTGTCGATGCTGCGCAGCACAGCTGGGTCGATGCGCATCTCATCCAGCACCAGCTCGCCGCGATCATTGACGCGCCCGAGCAGGGTGTCGGCGACGGCGGTGGGCTGGTCATGGATCTCCTTGTCCATGAAGGTCTCGTACCCGCCCTTGACGGCCGCGGAGGCGTCCCAGGAGACCTCCCAGGTGTTAGGGGTGACGACGTTGCCGGCGGCATCCCACACGGTGACGGCGTCGGCGGTCAGCAACAGGACCTGGTCGTCGTCGACCTCGGCGGCGTGGGTGGTGAAGGCGACGAAGGCGGCCACGTCAGAGCCGAGGAAGTTCTCCCCCTCCCCCAGGCCGATCACCAGCGGGCTGGAGCGGCGGGCGGCGATTATCGCGCCGGGGGCGAGCTCGGTGACGGCCAGCAGCGCGAAGGTGCCCTCCAGGCGGTCGGTGACGGCACGCATGGACTCCACCAACAACGCGGCGGCCGCGTCCGGGCCCACGGTGCCGGCCTCACCCGCGGCGAGCCGGGCGCTGAAGTCGAGGTCGAGCAGGTGCGCGACCACCTCGGTGTCAGTGGCGGAGAGCAGGGTACGGCCCGCCTCCTCAACCTCGGCGCGCAGGGCGCGGAAGTTCTCAATAATGCCGTTGTGGACCACCGCGAGGGTGCCGGCGCGGTGCGGGTGGGCGTTTTCGGTGGTGGGGCCGCCGTGGGTGGCCCAGCGGGTGTGGCCGATGCCGGCGGTGGCCGGGGCCGGGCCGGCCTCGTCCAGGGCGGCGCGCAGGTTGTCCAGCTTGCCGGCGGCCTTGACGACGGTGAGCCGCTCGCCGTCGTCAGGGCGTACCAGGGCGATGCCGGCGGAGTCGTACCCGCGGTACTCCAGGCGGGACAGTCCGTCCAGCAGGACCTCCAGGGAGCGGCCGCTTCCGGGGGCGCCTGCGGGGTTGATTGAGTTCAGGGGGCCTACATGGCCGACGATTCCACACATGAGCCAGATAGAACCACCAACCTGCCTCCCAGATCAACGTGCGCGGCATACGCGGACCGGGACGCAGTTCGGCTACAGCAGTGAGGCGCCGACTGGGTCACGGACTGGAGCTCCGGCTGAGAATCCAGTTGAGAGGTGCACCCTCACAGGGTCTCGGAGGCGTCCGCACGTGCCAATGCAGTGACAATGCGTCACACTGGTGCGGTGAACATCCCCGTCTCCCCTGCGGCATTGGCGTCCCGGTCCGGGACCGCGCCCTCGCCGTATATCGAGCTGCACCGCGACCAGTGGCGTGCGCTCGCCTCCTCCGCGCCGCTGCCGCTGACCCAGGCGGATGTCGAGAAGCTGCGCGGCCTAGGTGATCCAATCGACCTGCCTGAGGTCGACGTCGTCTACCGGCCGCTGACGGCGCTGCTGGAGCACTTCATCGCCACCGCCCGCGAGCGCGCCCGCCGCACCGCGGACTTCCTGGGGGTGGATGAGCGGCCGACGCCGTTCGTCGTCGCGGTGGCAGGCTCGGTTGCGGTCGGTAAGTCGACAACGGCGCGGCTGCTGGCCCACCTGCTGGCCCGCTTCCCGGACACCCCGCGCGTGGACCTGGTGACCACCGACGGCTTCCTGCTACCCAACGCCGTGCTGGAGGCACGCGGCCTGACCGCCCGCAAGGGCTTCCCGGAGTCCTACGACCAGAAGGCCCTGCTGGACTTCGTCACCGCAGTGAAGTCCGGGGCGCCCCGGGTGGAGGCGCCGGTGTACTCGCACACCGTATACGACATCGTGCCGGGCAGGAAGCTCGTGATTGAGCAGCCGGATGTGGTGGTGCTGGAGGGGCTGAACGTGCTGCAGCCCGCCCCGCGGGTACGTCACACCCACGGTGGCGCCGACCGTCCGGTGGACTCGGCGCTGGCGGTGAGTGATTTCATCGACTTCTCCATCTATGTGGATGCCGACCCGGAGGACATCCGCCGCTGGTACCTGGACCGCTTCCTCACGCTCAAGCACACTGCCTTCAAGGACCCCAACTCCTACTTCCGGCGCTATGCGGCCATCCCGGACGACATCGCGCTGGCGGCGGCGAACGAGGTGTGGGAGAGCATCAACCTGGTGAACCTGCGGGAGAACATTGCCCCCACCCGGGGGCGGGCGACCCTGGTGCTGCGCAAGGACGCCGACCATCACATGAGCCGGGTGCTGCTGCGCAAGGCCTGAGTTCCGCGGGAGGTGAGGTAGGCGATTCTTCGACCATTGGCGCGGCGCTCCTGTTCGATCACATCGTCGGGGACCGGATAGTAGGTGCCGTCGTCGTGGGCGACTGCGCGGGAGACTCCCCACTCCCAGATGGTTTGTGCCGCGGCCGCAGCGGCCAGCAGGGCCTGATCCTCATCCTTAGAGAAACGCGCCGTGCCGGGCATACGCAGCGCTAATCCGGCAGGGTCGAGCAGCCACGCGGAGGCCTCGGCGTGCCCGAAGTAGCGCCGGCTTCGTACGAAGAAGTACGAGCTCGACGGCGGCCACGCCACTCGACGGGTTAGCCATCCCACCAGCGCCAGACCTTCCCGCGAGAGGATCGTGCGTTCCCGAACAATCCGGTGCACGCTGACCACGAGACCGCCCGCGGGTGCGACCAGCAGTATCCAGAAACCGCTGGAAAGGCGCAGCGTCCCGTCCTCCCGGAATACTCCGGCAAAGGCCTGCGGCGTCCGCTCCGGGCCGAGCACGGCCGGCAGCGCCAGGATGCAGAGGAACACGAGGATGACGATGTTGGGGATGAGACCGTGCCAGTTCGGCTTGTCCTTCAGAATCAGGGGCTCGCGGGCGAGCAGTGTCTGGTCGACGGGCAAGGCGCGCGGCGCCGTTACCGGTGGGGGTGCGGCCTGCGCGATATGGGGACCTGGGCCTTGCAGGGCGGGCATCGTCTCGCGGGCGTAGCCGCGGGCCAGCGCCCAGGCCCAGATCGCATCGACCTCGGCCTCGAGTCGCGTCTGGGATGACATACGCGGGGCGGACAGTCTGATCCTGCGGCCTGCCGTTCCTACCTCGACCACGGGCACCGAGCCCCGCTCGCCAGCAGCCAGGACGACGATGAATCCGGCACGGGAGTCGGGCCAGGACAGGTGCACCGTACGCAGCAGGCCGCGGGAGTGGATGCCGCGGGCATCGAAAACAGTGCGGCGTCGCAGCATCGCAATACCGAGGAACAGCCCTAGTGCCCCAACCACGCATAGGGGTACGGCCACCAGCAACGCGGGATCGAGGACATGCAGCATGTAGCCGACGTACAGCAGCATAAGACCGGCAAACAGGAAGACGAAGCCGGCCAGCATCCTGGAGGCAGCCGGTCGGCGCACCAGCGACTCCCGGGGCTGCGCCGACGCACTCGTTCCGGGTGTGGGGACGTTACCGCGAGAATAGGGCAGGTCGCCGTGAACGGAAGCAGGCATGTCAAGTCCTTCAAGCAGCTCGCGAGCGGGGCCCAGAATGCCCCAGATCGGTCCCGGACCAGCAGTAGCACGCACCACTACCGTATCCATACCGTTATTTTCAGCCTAGCAGAGCCGCCGCACCGTCTCGCGCACTAGCAGGAGGCCCATCTCACAGCCACCGCCGCACGTAACCTCGCACGGCTCGCCTCAAGCCGGAACTCCGAAGGCATGGTTCATCCCTGGGCAGAGAGGTACTCGATCCGGCGCGCGACGGCGACGCGTCGGCGTTCGAACTCCGGGTCGGCGGTCGGCTGGTAACCGCCATCGTCCACCGCGAAACCGGAGGCAGCGCCCATTTCCCAAATAGAATCGGCTGCCGCCGCCGCGGCCAGAAGCGCGCGGTCGCCGCCTCCCACCCACCGCAGTCCGGGAACCGCCACCGACAGTCCCGCGACGGCGAGGATTCTCACCTCCACCACGGTCCTGCGGTACTCCTCGGTCTCCGCAACGAAGATGGACGAGCACGAAGTGGGCCAGTCGATCCAGAAGGAGTGCCTGCCGCTGAAATAATCCATGCCCTCCGCATACACGGTCAGGCGGGCACGGGCGGTTTCAAGGAGGTCTGGCAATGTCCGCACCGCGACAATCAACATGAGTAGCCCAATCGCGAAGCCCAGCTTGCCGGCCACGGAGTCAATGCCACTCCGGCTGAGCGCGTAGAAGGCGTAGCCCACACCGCCGCCACCGAGCGCGAGGGTGCCGAGAATGTGCCCGATGATCTCCCAGCGCTGCCCGGACCAAGCGGAGAACACCAGAGGTTCCTGCCATCGCAACGCCACGTCGCCGGAGGCCTCCGCGACGGGAACGTCCCCACGGCTGTTCACCGGATGCCCGGGCACACCCTCCCTGCGCTTATTGCGTCGCTTATGAACCCGATGCCGCGCGGCGCCACGTACGTAGCCGCGGTCAACCGCCCAGGCCCAGATCTCGTCGACCTCCGCCTCCGCTTGAGCCCTGATGCTGCCGACGAAGCCGCCGACCACTCGTGGCGCTCCCAGCTTGAAGCTGCCCACAGGCGAGGGCGCAACGACATACGCCGTATTGAAGTATTTCCCGTACGCCTGACGTACGACGAAGGCCGCACGCGAGTCGGGCCAGGGTGCGTCGATGTCACGCAGCGTGGTGTGGGAGTGAATACCGTCGGCGTCGAAAATCGTGTACTCCCGCCAGGGCGCCGTGCCGAGGAAAACCACCAGCGCCCCGATGGCAGTCAGGAGCAGGCCGCCCTCGATCTCACCGATCGCCAACAGCGCGATGCCGGCGGCGATCGGCAGCAGCCCCATGAAGACGATCAGACCGCCTCTGATGCGAGCCCTGCGGTTAGGACGCGCCACGATGCGCTCGGGCCGTGGCACCGCTCGTGACGCAGTGGAGGTGCCGGCGTCGTACTGGTTGAGAGCCGGCCGGGACCTGCGGAACACGGCTAGTCCGCGCGTTCGGCGTCGTAGGCCTCGCGGGCGGCGAGCACGTCGTCCATGTGCCCGACGGCCCAGTTCTCCACGGCATCCATGACGTCGGCGAGGTCCCGCCCCAGTGCGGTCAACTCGTAGGTGACCCGCGGCGGCGTCTCGGTGTAGTACTCGCGCCTGACCAGGCCGTCACGTTCCAGGGTGCGCAACGTCTGGGTGAGCATCTTGGTGGAGATACCGTCCACCCGCCGGGAGATCTCGGTGAAGCGCAGCGGCCCCTCGTACAGGGCGCCAATGACCAGCACACTCCACAGCTCACCGAGCTCCCGCAACAGGCGTCGCGAGGGGCAGGACCGACTGTAGGGGTTGTAGGCGCGCTCGCCCTCACCTGCCGCACTCATGCGCGGTCCCTCCCTTCGCCTTGCCGTCGGCACCCGACCCATGGGGCTCCGCCGATCCCTGACGAGGGCACAGCGTACAGGGCTGCGCCCGCCGCCCCGAGTGGGGGCGGCGGGCGCACGCGTCACACGGTTGGTGGGTTGCCCGGCGGACGGGTTCACTTGATGACGGCGGAGCCGATGGCACCGGCTCCGAAGACGGTAACGGACGGGAGGGATGCAGCAGCCACGATGTTCTCCTTACTGCGTTCTGTGGTTCCGACAGGTATTACTCTCTCGCGGTAACCCACTTCCCGTAAGAGAGTTTGTAAGTGAGTAGAGCCACATCCCCCGCCGACGCGGACGACTCGCCCGCCACCACCTCGCACCGCTCCAAGGGCCGCGGCGGTGAGACGCCGCGTGACAGCCACCGCTAGGCGTTCTACTGTTACGCGAGTCACCCCCGTGTGCCCGCCCTCCCTATAACGCGCTCCAGCGCGCCGAGGCGTCGGGCGCGCCCGCTGAAAGGAGCTTCTATGCGTCTTGGAATCCCCTGCCAGCCTCCGGACCGCTCCATGACCGCGGCCACGCCGCAGACCGTCGAGCGGCTGATCCGCCTGGGCTACGACGTCGTCGTCCAGCGCGGAGCCGGAGAGCCGGCCCGCTTCCCCGACGCCGCCTATGAGGCAGCCGGCGCCCAGCTCGCAGATCGGGCCGAAACCTGGGGCTGCAACGTCGTCGTCACCGCCTACGCGCCCGACGCCACCGAGCTGGACCTGATGCACCCGGGCGCCACCCTCATCGGCCGGCTCGACCCCGCCCGCCATCCCGAGCTCGTCCAGGCGCTGCAGGACCATTCCCTCACCGCCCTGGCGATCGACACCGTGCCGCGCATCTCCCGGGCACAGTCCATGGATGTGCTCTCCTCCCAGGCGAACCTGGCCGGCTACCGGGCCGTCATTGAGGCCGCCGCGCACTTCGGCCGTCTGCTCAACGGCCAGGTGACCGCCGCCGGCAAGTTCCCGCCCGCCTCTGTGTATGTGATCGGCGCGGGCGTGGCCGGACTGGCCGCCATCGGCACCGCCTACTCCCTGGGCGCCGTCGTCAAGGGCACCGACGTGCGCCCGGAGGTCGCCGACCAGGTCAAGTCGGTGGGGGCCGAGTTCGTGCCCGTGCCCACCGCCCAGGAGGTGTCCGCCGACGGCTACGCCAAGGAGATGACCACCGACCAGGCGGCCCTGGCGAACGCCCTGTATGCCGAGCAGTCGGCCGCCGCGGACATCGTGATCACGACGGCGAACATCCCCGGCCGCCGCGCCCCGCTGCTGCTGGACCGGGCCGCCGTGGAGGCCATGCGCCCCGGCTCGGTGATCGTGGACATGGCGGCGGCGAATGGCGGCAACACCGAGTTGACCGTGCCCGGGGAAGTCGTCACCACCCCCGGCGGAGTGACGATCATCGGCTACACCGACTTGGCCGAGCGCCTGCCCGCCCAGGCATCCCAGCTGTACGGCCGCAACATTCTCAACCTGCTCACGCTGGTCACGCCCGCCAAGGACGGCGACCTCGCGCTGGACCTGGACGACCAGGTGGTGCGGGCGATCACCGTGTGCCAGGCCGGCGAGCTGCTGTGGCCGCCGCCGCCCGTGGCGGTCTCGGCCGCCCCCAAGCCGCCGGCCGCCCCGGCCCCGGAACGTTCCGTCGCCGATGCGCAGGCCGACGCCGAGGCCGAGGCCGCCGCCCGGGCCCGCTCGCGCCGACGCATGACGATAGGGCTCGCGCTGGCCGCCGTCGCTGCCGCCGTACTCGTGCTGATCACCCCCGCCGCGGCGACCAGTCACTACATCGTGCTGGCCCTGGCGATAATCCTGGGCTTCCACGTCATCTCCAACGTGACCCCCGCGCTGCACACGCCACTGATGTCGGTGACGAACGCGATCTCCGGCATCATCCTGCTCGGCGCCATCGCGCAGGTCGGCAACGCCAACCCGGTGATCAGCGCGGTCGCCTTCGTTGCGATCCTGCTCGCGTCCATCAACGTCTTCGGCGGCTTCGCGGTCACCAACCGCATGCTCGCCATGTTCAGGAAGGAGTGAGGGCATGTCTTGCGCAGCTGTTTCCTCCCTGCCCGCATTCACGTCAATGGTCGCGCCGGCCGTGCCCCCTGCGGCCTCCGCCGACGCCGTCGGCCTGACCCTGCCCTCGCCGGTGGCCCTGGCCTACGTTGCCGCGGCGGTGCTGTTCATCGCGGCCGCCGCCGGGCTGTCCCGCCACGAGACGGCGGTGGCCGGAAATGTTGCCGGCGCCGTCGGCATGGGGATCGCCATTGCGGCCGCCATCGGCCTGGCACTCACCTCCGACCCCGGTCAAGGGGTGGTCACGACGGCGATCCTGATAGCCCTGGCCCTGGGTATCGGCGCCGTAATCGGCATGCTGCTGGCCGGGCGGGTCGCCATGACCGGCATGCCGCAGCTGATCGCAGTCCTCAACGGGCTAGTGGGTCTGGCCGCCGTGCTCGTGGGCTACAGCTCCTACGCCTCCCCCGATGCGATGTCGGAGTTGCTGGGGGGATTCCACCTGGGCGAAGTGTTCCTGGGCGTGTTCGTGGGCGCAGTGACCTTCACCGGGTCGGTGCTGGCAGCACTCAAGCTGGCCGGACGGGTGCCGGGCAGGCCGATCACCCTGCCGGGCCGCAATAAGCTCAATCTCGCCGCGCTGCTCGTCAGCCTCGTGCTCATGGTCGCCTTCATCCTGCTGCCGGCAGGCTCGCCGGCGGCCTGGGCGTGCCTGGCGGTTATGACGGTGATCGCCCTGGCCCTGGGCGCCCACCTGGTGATCGCCATCGGCGGCGGTGACATGCCCGTGGTCGTGGCCATCATGAACTCCTACTCCGGCTGGGCCTCCGCCTTCACCGGCTTCATGGTCAACAACGACCTGCTGATCATCACCGGCGCGCTGGTGGGCTCCTCCGGCGCCTACCTGTCCTACCTGATGTGCCAGGCGATGAACCGGTCCTTCGTGTCCGTGCTGCTTGGCGGCTACGGCACCGAGGGCGCAGTGTCCGCCCCGGTGGAGGGCGAGCAGGGCACCATCCAGCAGACCGATGTGGGTACCGTGGCGCGTGCCCTCCAGGACGCCAAGCGCGTGGTCATCACCCCCGGCTACGGCATGGCGGTGGCGCAGGCCCAGTACCCCGTGTCCACGCTCACGGAGATGCTGCGCGGGGAGGGCGTGGACGTCACCTTCGGCATCCACCCCGTGGCCGGCCGCCTGCCCGGGCACATGAACGTGCTGCTGGCGGAGGCGAAGGTCCCCTACGACCTGGTGCTGGAGATGGACGAGGTCAACGACGACTTCTCCGACGTCGACGTCGTCCTGGTCATCGGCGCGAATGACACGGTCAACCCCGCCGCCGAGGAGCCCGGCTCCCCCATCGCCGGCATGCCGGTGCTGCGGGTGTGGGACGCCAAGCGGGTCGTGGTGTTCAAGCGGTCCATGGCCACCGGCTACGCGGGCGTGCAGAACCCGCTGTTCTTCAAGGACAACACCGCCATGCTGTTCGGCGACGCCAAGGCGACCGTGGAGGAAGTCATCCGCGCCATGGAGTGAGCCGTAGGGCCCGGGCCTCCGGATCTGTCACGTACGCATTCGCCTCTCACGTACGCGTTCTGAAGTTCTCCGCCGTCCTGGCGCGGGGAAACCTTCGGAACGCGTACGTGTGGCAAGAAGTCTTAAGGCAGCGGCCCCGAAGTATGGGGTGAAAGCGCGGTGAAAGCGGCGACTGCCAGCCTTGACGCATGAGCACCGCATCAGCAACTCAACCTCCTGTCCTTAAGCCGCCTCGGGATGCGCAGACCTCCCCCGCGATCCACGCCACCGGCCTGCGCCGCGACTTCGGCTCCTTGATCGCCGTTGACGCACTGGATTTGGACATCGCTGTCGGCAGCGTCTACGGGCTGCTCGGCCCCAACGGAGCTGGTAAGTCCACCGTCGTCAAGTTGCTGACGACGCTGCTACGCCCGAGCTCCGGCAACGCCGCCGTCATGGGCCACGACCTGGTTCATTCTCCGCACCGAGTGCGCTCCGTAATCGGTGTCGCCGGACAGTACGCGAGCGTGGACGAGACACTCACCGGACGTGAAAACCTGCGGCTGTTCGCGCGTTTGACAGGGATGTCCCGGACCGCCGGCAAACGCCGCGCCGACGAGCTGCTCGAGGCCTTCGCCCTGACCGACGCCGCCGGGCGCCGCGTGGGCAGGTACTCGGGGGGTATGCGACGGCGCCTCGATCTGGCCGTGTCCATGGTCGCCGCACCTCCTGTGCTCTTCCTCGACGAGCCCACCACGGGTTTGGATCCGCGTAACCGTGAGCAGATGTGGCGGGTGATCGAAGACCTGGTGGCACGCGGCACGACAATCCTGCTGACAACTCAGTACCTGGATGAGGCCGATCGCCTGGCGGACAGAATCGGCATCATGAACCACGGTCGCAAGGTAGCCGAAGGTAGTCCCGACCAGCTCAAGGACCGGATCGGCGCCTCGAGCCTGGTGATCACTCCCGCGGATCCCGAAGACATAGCACCCGCCCTCGACGTCATCATGTCTGTCCTGTCTCCGGGCGGGGAGCCGACCACTCGGGGCGGGCGCATACACGTGCCGATCGAGAACACCGCAGACGCCACGGAGGTCCTTGTGGCGCTGCGTGAGCGGGGATTGTCTCCTGCGGCGCTCTCGGTCGACCGCCCCAGCCTCGATTCCGTATTCCTCACCTTAACGCAGTCCCGTGTGGCGGAGCGATCCACGACCGACCACCCGGGCGCCGAAGGCCCCACCGATGCATCCGCTCACCCCGCGGACCCGGAGACCAAGGAGAACCAGTGACCACCGCAAGCACTTCCGGCAACGCCTCTGCATCTGCTCCCAGACGTTTCAGCGAGTCCCGACTGCTGCCGGACACCGCCGCGATGGCGTGGCGATCCGCGCTGACCATGCTGCGCAATCCGACGGAGTCCTTCGACGTCCTCATCCAGCCCATCCTGTTCACCGTCATGTTCGGGCAGCTGCTCGGCGGTGCGATCTCCGGGGACGTCCGCTCCTACCTGCCGATCCTGGTCCCGGGACTGGTTGTCGTCAACGTGCTGTCCACCGCCCAGAGCGTCGGCGTCGATCTGCGTGAGGACATGACCAAGGGAGTGTTCGACCGCTTCCGTGCGCTGCCCATGTCCCGCCTGGCACCGCTTCTGGGCCCGATGGCGACGGATCTACTGCGGTATGCCGTGTGCGCCGCGCTGACGCTGGCCACAGGCGTCGCGCTCGGCTACCGGCCGGACAACGGCTGGATCGGAGCGATCGGAGTCGTGTTGTCGGCCGCCGCATGCGGTTGGGCGATCTCCTGGGTGTTCTTGATGGTGAGTACCCTGTTCAACTCGGCGCAGGCGGTGACCTCCTTCAACATCATCGTCCTGTTCCCCCTGTGCTATCTGTCCAACGCACTAGTGCCCACAGCTACCCTGCCGCACTGGCTGAGGGTCTTCGCCGAGCACAATCCGGTCTCCTATGTGGTCAGCGGCCTGCGCTACCTGCTCGACGGCGCCGCCGGGACGGGGACCGCCGCAGACGTCGGCCGGGCCCTGCTGGGGTCCCTCATCATTGTGGCCGTAGCGGCGCCGATCACGGTGAAGCGCTACCAACGCTCCACCTCCTGAAACGACCGCCGGTGGTCTCCCCGGTGGCCGGAGGCCGGCAGGGAGACCACCGCGGATTCAGGGCAGCTCGATCAGTGAGGCGGTGAGTGTCGTCATACGCTCTACGAGCGCCTCGGCACCGGCGGAGCCGACTCGCCGCGAGAACTCGTCGACGCGGCCGGCGTCAATACCACGCGCGGCCTCCAGCAGGCGCGGCCGCGACAACAGGCGTGATGTCTGATTGGGCCCGCAGGCCAGGGCCGTGCAGAACAGTTCCAGCCCCAACTCGATCGCCCGGGCGTGATCCGTATCGCGGCTCTCCTCGCGCACCGACGGGTTCGTGCCCGCGTCTTGCCGTTGTCCATCGGCGGCCGTCGCTGCGGACAGGCCGACGGCGCACGCGAGTGATGCCGTAGTCGGCAAATCGAAGCGGGAGGCACCGGCCTGCTGCAGCGCCTGCCGCAGGCTCAGCAGGCCGCGCCGCAGCATGGCGGTTGCCTCGGGACCACGGTTCCGAGGCACGTTGTTTCGCGTCGCGGGCTCCGTCGCGCCGCGCACGGCGATCTCAACATCGATCAGCAGGCAGGTGGCCAGACCGTAGAGCTCCCACGGGCTGCCCGCGGGCACGTCAGCACCGGCCATGCGCTCTAGCAGAGTCCGCGACGCCGCGAGGGCCTCCCGGGGGCGGCCGCGCAGAAGCTCCATCTCCCCGCCGAGGAACCCAGTGATGAACATCGCCATCCCCGGTACCGGCATGTTCTCGGCATCCGCCAGTAGCGCAGCGGCCCGCTCCGGGGACGGCGCCAGATAGACCCGACAGCAGTCCCGTTGCAGGCGCAGTGCACTGCGGAGCGCCTCCTGAACTGAACTGCTCTCGGCCGCCTGAAGCAGGCGGGAGCACTCTCTCAGCCCACCGTGGTAATCCCCCAGCTCCAGAAGCAGCCGCAGACCGTCTGTCTCAAGTTCGAACAGGCGGGCGGGCGGCAGATCTGAGTCGCGCAGTCGTTGCCGCAGACCGCGGTTTAGTTCCAGCGCACCGACCACGTCACCGCGGTTCTCCAGCTCCATGACCACACAGCTGCCGGCCGCCCAGGCGGTCCAGGGCTCCGGGTCATTGACTAAACCGGGCCAGTCCTCGTGCCTGGTGCGGACCAACCGACGAATCGCGGCGACATGGGCATCCTCCTGCGGATATGACGCCGGGATACGGACACGGAGCCGGTCCGGCAGAGGACCCAGCAGCCAGGAGTTGGCCACCGCCCGATGAAGCACAAGCATCCGGGCGGTGTTTCCGGCGGAATCCGGCGCCGCGGTGACGGCATGCCCCAGCAGCCGGGGCACCCAGGCGGCGGTCTGGCTGTAGCCCCAACTCGTCGACCAGCCGGCCAGCAGTGCCGCGCCGAGCACCAGGGCGTCCTCCGGAGCCGGGCGCCCACCATCATCGCCCAATGCTCGCCCCAACTCGGCAACCACTCCGCGTTCCTCCGCCAGCAGGACGTCGATCGCCGGAGCGACTTCATCCATGCGACTTCCGCCCATGACGGCCAGCACGGGACGAGCCAGGCCCAGTGCCCATTGACGCACGGCGTGGTACGCGTCCATCCCATCGGAGGTGCCGTTGATACGCTCACGAACCAGTGCGCGCACCGAGGAGAGCATGTGGAAGCGCGGCGGGTCGTCCCCGTCCGCGGTCAGGAGCGACTGGGCGAGGAGTTGGTCCAGCATGACGGCGGCGCCGGGACCGATAACGGCCTCGGCGGTCTCCAGGGTGAAGCCGTCGGCCAGCCGGGCCACACGGATCAGGGCGTGACGCTGCGAGGCATCCAGCAGCGACCAGGACCATTCGATGACCGCGCTGAGGGTGCGCTGACGCTCGGGCAGATCCCGCGGACCGGTCATGCTCTTCAGATCGTGGGGAAGGCGCTGCGCCACTTGTCTCACCGACATCACGCGGGTGCGGGCCGCCGCCAGCTCAATGGCCAGCGGAAGCCCCTCCAGGGCGGGCAACAGGCGAGCCAGATCGCCGTCGCCGAGGCTCTGGTGCGGCCGTGCCGCCAAAGCCCGATCGCGGAAGAGGGCGGCCGCCGCCGTGTCCGTGAGGGGGGACAGCCGATGCACGTACTCGGTTGACAATTCCAGAACACTGCGGGATGTCACCACCACGTGCAGCCCCGGCAGTGAGGCGAGCATCGGGCCGAGCAGGTCCCCGAGCACGTCGGCCACGTGCTCACAGTCGTCCAGTATCAGCAACGTGCCGGGGGCGGCCAGGGCCTGCGCCAGAACGGTGCGGGGCGGCTGTGCGGCCGAGGTGCGCAGTCCGATGGCGGCCAGGAGTCCGCGAGCGAGCCGCTCCACGGCGGCCGCGCGCCCGAATGCGTCCGTCTCCATCGTGTCGCGTCCGCGCGGAGACACCTCCGTCATGGAGAGCACTCTGATTACGGGGAACGGGCTGCGGGAGGCGACGACTTGCGCCAGGCTCGTCTTGCCGACACCTCCCGGCCCGGTGATGGTCACCAGGCGGTTGGTGGCGACCGCGTCCTCCACCTCACGCAAGTCGTCGTCGCGCCCGATCAAGGCGATCGGCACCCGCAGACCTTGGCGAACCGGGTGCTCGGCGGCCAGCGCATGCTCATGCGCAGCGCGCAGCAGCGGCCCCGGCACGGCACCGGCATTGTGCAGACGACGACGATACCGCTCGTAACGAGCCAACGCGGCGGCCGGCGAACGGGTCCAGGCCTCGCCTCGGATCAGAGCGCCCAGCACCGCCTCATCCGAGGGGTACTGCTCGGCCAGGAACGTAAGCAGCTCCATGGCCTGCGAGTAACGCCCCAACTCGTCGAGGGCTAGTGCGCGCAGACGACGGGCGCGTGTGTTCAGATCCGTCGCCTGTTTCAGAAGCCGCTGGTGGGGCGGACTCATACCCGTCCCCGGCACCTCGCCCATGGCCTCGGTCAGGTCGACCACGTCGGCCGGGCGATGGGCGGACGCCGCGGCCTCGGCCTCCCGCTGTCGTCGCACCAGGTCGAGGTGATCCACCTGGGTGCACGGCAGGGTGAGGGCGTATCCCTCACCCCGCCGTTGCAGGGCCCCGGGCCCGAGTCGGCTGCGGGTCCGGGAAACAACTACCTGCAGCGCCTGACGGGGACGTGACGGCGGCGTGGAGCCCCACAATTCCTCGGCCAGCCGCTCCTCTCCGCCGTGGGCACCGGGCAGGGCGGCGAGCACGCAGAGCAGATCGAGTACTCTCCCGCTCAGCGGCTCGCCGTTCCAGCTCGGCGCGGCGTCCAGCAGTCGCAGGCCGCCGCCCCCGGCGTCGGGCCGCGTCACAGGGCGAGGTTGTCCTTGACGACGGCGGCCAGGCCGGCGGCCACGCGGTCGGCCTCCTCCTGGCTGGCGGCCTCCACCATGACGCGGACCAGCGGCTCGGTGCCGGACGGCCGCAGGAGCACGCGGCCGGTCTCCCCCAGCTGCTTCTCGGCGTCGGCGACGGCATCCTGCACCGCCTTGTTGGTGCCGGCGGCGGCCTTGTCGACCCCGCGAACATTGACGAGCGTCTGCGGCAGCCGCTGCACGATGCTGGCCAGCTCGGCCAGGGACTTGCCGGTGCGCTTCATGCGGGCGGCCACGCGCAGGGAGGTGAGCACGCCGTCGCCGGTGGTGGCATGGAGGGTGTCGATGACGTGCCCGGACTGCTCACCGCCGAGGGTGTAGCCGCCCTGCAGCATCTTCTCCAGCACGTAGCGGTCGCCCACGCCGGTCTGCACGATGCGGATGCCGTGCTCGCGCATGGCCAGGATCAGGCCGAGGTTGCTCATCACGGTGACTACGAGCGTGTCGGAGCCGAGGGTGCCGTCGGCCTTCATGCCCACGGCCAGCAGGCCCATGATCTGGTCGCCGTCCACGAGGTTGCCCTCGGCGTCCACTGCCAGGCAGCGGTCGGCGTCGCCGTCGTAGGCGACCCCCATGTCCGCCCCGACACTGCGCACGTAGGCCTGCAGCTGCTCGGGGTGGGTGGAGCCGCAGTCGGCGTTGATGTTCAGCCCGTCCGGGGAGGCGTTGATGGCGATCACCTCGGCGCCGGCGTTGCGCAGCGCGGCGGGGCCGACGCTGCTGGCGGCGCCGTTGGAGGCATCCACCACGATGCGCAGGCCGGACAGGTCGGTAGCCACGGAGTCCACCAGGTGGTTGATGTAGGTCTGGTCGGCCACCGTCTCACCCTTGATGACGCGGCCCACGTCGGCGCCGGTGGGGCGGGGCAGGTCCTCGCTCAGGGCCGCCTCAATGCGGTCCTCCACGGCATCCTCCAGCTTGTAGCCGCCGCGGGCGAAGAACTTGATGCCGTTGTCCGGGAAGGGATTGTGGGAGGCTGAGATGACCACGCCCAGGCTGACGTCCTGGCTGGCGGTCAGATGCGCGATGGCGGGCGTGGGCAGTACGCCCACGCGGGTGACATCCATGCCGGAGGCGGCCAGGCCGGCGCTGATGGCGTGGTCGAGGAACTCACCACTGGCGCGGGTGTCGCGGCCGACGACAGCGCGTGGGCGGCGACCCAGCCGGTGGGGGGAGTCATCCGAGCCGACCAGGACGCTTGCTGCTGCGCGGCCGAGGCTGACTGCGAGATCAGGGGTAAGCAGTTCGTTAGCGAGCCCGCGGACACCGTCGGTGCCGAAGAGTCGTGTCATGGGATCCTCCTGTTGGTTGACAACGGCCCCATCATTTCACGCCCATATGTAATCCGGCGGTCACCTCCGCATGGGAGGTAACCGCCGGAATCGCGCAATACGGTTCGGCGCGGCCCGGCTGGGCGGCGCCGCCGTGATCAGCGCTTGGAGTACTGCGGGGCGCGGCGGGCCTTGTGCAGACCGGCCTTCTTGCGCTCAACAATGCGCGCGTCGCGAGTGAGGAAGCCGGCCTTCTTCAGGGTCGGCCGGTTGGCCTCGCGGTCGATCTCGTTCAGGGCGCGGGCGATGCCCAGGCGCAGAGCACCTGCCTGCCCGGAGATCCCGCCGCCGTTGATGCGGGCGATCACGTCGAAGCGGCCCTCGAGCTCGAGGATGGTGAAGGGGGCGCGCACGAGCTGCTGGTGCAGCTTGTTGGGGAAGTAGTCCTCCAGGGTGCGGCCGTTGATCTTCCACTGACCGGTACCGGGAATCAGGCGGACGCGGGCGACGGCCTCCTTGCGGCGGCCCAGGCCCATGCCGGGCGCGGTGATGGACTGGCCGCGGCCCTCGGTGGGAGTGGATTCGGTGGTGTAGCTGGCGGGGGCGTTGTCCTCGTCCAGCGCGTCGATGTCGACGGTGGTCTCAGCCACGATGTGTCCTTTGCTTGTCGGGTGCCGGGCGCTGGAGCGCTTACTGGGCGACCTGGGTGATCTCGAAGGTCTGCGGGTTCTGGGAGGCGTGCGGGTGCTCTTCGCCCGCGTACACCCTGAGCTTCTTCAGCTGGGCGCGGCCCAGCTTGTTGTGGGGAAGCATGCCCTTGACGGCCTTCTGGATGGCGCGCTCGGGGTTCTTGGCCAGCAGCTCCCGGTAGGAGACGGCGGTGAGGCCACCCGGGTAGCCGGAGTGGCGGTAGGCGAACTTCTTGTCTGCCTTACCACGGGTGAGGACGACCTTGTCGGCATTAATGATGACGACGTAGTCGCCGCAGTCCTCGTTCGGAGCGAACTGCGGCTTGTGCTTCCCACGGAGCAGGGTTGCAGCCTTGGCTGCCAGCTGGCCGAGCACGACGTCGCTGGCATCAATGACGTACCAGTTCTTCTCAACGTCGCCTGGCTTCGGTGTGTACGTGCGCACGGGCGTTGCCTTCGTTTCTCTTGGCGGGCGGGCACGCGGATGCAACGCGAGCGCTGGCATCCTGCGGGACCGCCATGGTCAGATGAGGTGGTCGGAGCACCGGCCGCAAGTGGCGAGTGGGATGGCACCACAAGCGTGATCGCGTGCTGCACGACGATTCCCTACATTACCGGCGGCTCCGGGGACGGTCAAAGCGCCCGGAGGGTTGGGGGCCGTGAAACCTGACACGCCGCGTACCCGCACGCGGACGGCGCAGTGGTACCGCGCACGCTCCAGCGCTACCTGCCGCCTGGCACGCCGTGCAGCCAGACGCAGGTCAGTCCCCGTAATTCACTCACAGCAGGGTTCCCGGCGCAGGGTGCGGGCCCGTTCGGCCTGAGCGGCGAGACCGGCGTCGTCCGGATACACGACCTCCTGAAGGGTGAGGCCGTGAGCGGGGGCGACGGGTGCCGCCTGCTCACGGCTGCGGGCCGCCAGTAGCCGGGCGGGCCAGTCGACGTCGCGCCGCCCGATCCCGACTGCGAGGGCGGCCCCCACCAGGGATCGCACCATGGAGTGGCAGAAGGCGTCGGCGACCACGGTGAGGGTGACCAGGCCGCCGTCGGGGCCGGGGGCGTCGGCGGGCAGGCGCCGCCAGGACAGTTCTTTCAGGGTGCGGATGGTGGTGGCGCCCGCGCGGGGGCGGCAGTAGGACAGGAAGTCGTGCTCGCCCAGCAGAGGACGGGCGGCGGCCTGCATGGCGGCGACGTCGAGCCGCTCGTTCACCCAGAGGACCTGACCACGACGGGCGGGGTCGCGTGGGGCGCCGGTGGGGCCGCCGTCGGCAATGCGGTAGCGGTAGCGGCGGGTCAGGGCGGAGAACCGAGCGTCGAAGGCGGCGGGGACCAGGCGCGCACCGTGCGCTACCAGGTCCCCGGTGCCGCGCGGGGCAGGGACGGGCCCGTGCTGAGCCTCGCGGGCGAGCACGCCGGCGAGTCGGTCCAGCAGGGCCTGCTCGGGGGTTCGCGTGGAGCGGCCGGGCAGTGCCCGCCAGGCCGCGGTGGGCACATCAAGGTGGGCGACCTGCCCGCTCGCGTGCACGCCGGCGTCGGTGCGCCCGGCCACCGTCAGCCGCACTGGGGTCCGCAGCACGGTGGCCAGGGCGTCGGTCAGCACGCCCTCCACGGTGCGCTGTCCGGGCTGGGCCGCCCAGCCGTGAAAACCGGTGCCGTCGTAGGCCAGGTCCAGGCGCACGCGCACCGTGTCGGGGCGGGCGGGGTCGGCGTCGTACGTAGGGTCAGCATGGCGCGTGGGCTCGGCGTCGGTCATGGCAACCATGAGACCACAAGCCCGGGTGCCGCCTTGGCCCGTCCGCCTCGGTGCTAGACGTCGGGCCGCGTCTCACTTGCACGACCTTGGTGCCATTGCACGACCTTGGTGTGCGTTCCACGACCACCCCGGGGTCGTGCAACACACCCGGAGGTCGTGCAACGTGGCCCAGGGTCGTGCAAAAGCAAACAGCAGCACAGCCCGACACCTGCAAGAGTGCAAACCCACTCCCCCGGCTAGCTTCGCCGAGCTTACCACCGGCATTATCCAGCTCACGTTCCGAGATGACACCCGCGTGCTCGTCTCGATCCTCACCGCGCCACCAACGCATACGGAGAACTGCGCCAGCCCTGGCCAAAGCGGTAGCGTCGGAGCGTGAGCACTACGACCACCCTCAGCGTCGACTGCGGCGGCGGCGGCATCAAGGCCTCCGTGCTCGACGCCGACGGCGCCATCATCTCCCGCGCCCTGCGCACCCCCACCCCATATCCGCTGCCGCCGGAGCTACTGGTGGACACCATCAAGGACCTGGCCGACCAGCTTCCGTCCGCCGACCGGGTGACCGTCGGCATGCCCGGCATGATCCGCCACGGAGTCGTCATCGCCACCCCCCACTACATCACCAAGGACGGACCGCGCTCACGCGTCCTGCCAGAACTGGCGGATGCGTGGGCGCGCTTCGACATGGGCGGGCGCCTGCAGGCTACTCTCGGCCGCCCGGTACTGGTGCTCAACGACGCCGAGGTCGCCGGCGCCGGCGTCGTCACCGGGCACGGCCTGGAAATGATCGTGACCCTGGGCACGGGCCTGGGCAACGCCGTCTTCGACAACGGCGTGCTCGCCCCGCATGTGGAGGTCTCCCAGGGCCCGGTCCGCTGGGGGCTCACCTACGATGACTACATCGGCGAGCATGAGCGGCTGCGCCTGGGCGACGCCCACTGGTCGCGCCGGGTGCGGCGCGTAGTCGAGGCGCTGCGCCCAATGTACATGTGGGACCGGCTCTACCTGGGCGGGGGCAACTCCCGCCGCATCACCGCCTTCCAGCTCGACAAGATCGGCGACGACGTCGTCGTCGTGCCTAATGAGGCGGGCATGACCGGCGGGGCCCGCTGCTGGGAGATGGCCCGCCCCTGACGGTGCCAGCGCCGCCACCGCGGGCACGCGACCGTCGCCCGGGTACGCGCCGCCGCCGTGGAACGCGGGGAGGGCCGGTCACCTCACGGCGACCGGCCCTCCCCGAATGCGTTGTTACACGCGCACCTAATGGGAGGTCACTTCTTGACCTTCTGCGCGGCGGCACCGCCGGCGGGGGCGAAGCCCGCGGCCTCGGCGTCCTCGGCGGAGGCGAACCAGACCTCGGCAACCGTGTTGTCGTACCAGCGGGAGCCGGGCACGTGATACTTCATGGAGTCCTCGTTGCCCTTGACCTCGTGGTCGGTGTCGGGTGCCTCGGTCGAGCCCTGCTCCAGGCGCACCGAGCCGGCGTAGACCGGCTTGCCGGAAGCCTCGTCGGCAGCGGTCGCGTCGGCAGCCTCGGTCTCCTCCGCGGCAACCTCGGCGTCGTTGGCCGGAGTCTCCGAGACCTCGGCGGCGGCCTCCTCAACCTCGGCGACGGCCTTCTCAGCCGCGCGCTTGGCGGTGCGGACGGCGTCGTCGACGATCTCCTTCTTCGCGACCGGCTCCAGCACCAGCGAGATCTGGGCCATGGGGGCATTGTCGCCCCGGCGCGGCGCGGTCTTGATGATGCGGGTGTAGCCGCCTTCGCGCTCGGCCATCTGCGGGGCGATCTCGTCGAAGAGGCGGTAGACGGCGTACTTGTCCGTCACCTTCTTCATCACGGTGCGGCGGGCGTGAAGGTCACCGCGCTTGCCCTTGGTGATGAGCTTCTCGACGTAGGGGCGCAGGCGCCGGGCGCGGGCCTCCGTGGTCGTGATCGACTCGTGGATGATGAGCTGCGTAGCCAGGTTGGCCAGCATGTGGCGCTCGTGCTGGGGGGATCCGCCCAGCCGGGGACCCTTGGTGGGGCGAGGCATGTTGTCTCCTAGTGGAATGGCGAGCCGGCGTCAGGCCTGCTGCTCGTCGCTGAAGGTGGGGTTGGTGTAGTCGCCCTCCGGGGCGTAGTCGACCGGGGACCCCTTGAGGGACAGCCCGAGCTCGGCCAGCTTGTCCTTGATCTCGGAGATCGACTTGGCACCGAAGTTGCGAATGTCGAGGAGGTCAGCCTCGCTGCGCGCGACGAGCTCACCGACGGTGTGGATGCCCTCGCGCTTGAGGGCGTTGGAGGAGCGGGCCTGCAGGTCCAGCTCGTCGATCATCATGGCCAGGTCCTGCTGCAGGGCCTGGTCCATCGGCGAGGGGCCGACCTCGATGCCCTCGGCCTCGACGTTGAGCTCCCGGGCCAGCCCAAACAGCTCCACGAGCGTCTTGCCGGCGGAGGCGAGCGCGTCGCGCGGGGTCATGGACGCCTTGGTCTCCACGTCCACCACCAGGCGGTCGAAGTCCGTACGCTGCTCCACACGAGTGGCCTCAACCGCGTAGGAGACCTTCTTGACCGGCGAGTAGATCGAGTCCACCGGAATCCGGGAGATCTCGGCGTTCGGGTCCTTGTTCTGGTTGGCGGACACGTAGCCGCGGCCACGCTCGACCGTCAGCTCGATCTCCAGCTTGCCCTTCTCGTTGAGGGTGGCGATCACCAGGTCGGGGTTGTGGATCTCCACACCCGCCGGCGGGGTGATGTCGCCGGCGACGACGACGCCCGGGCCGGACTTGCGCAGGTACATGACCACCGGCTCGTCGTTCTCCGAGGACAGGACGATCTCCTTGATGTTCAGGATGATCTGGGCGACGTCCTCCTTGACCCCGGCGATCGTGCGGAACTCGTGGGGCACGCCCTCAATGCGGACGGAGGTCACAGCCGCGCCCGGAATGGACGACAGCAGCGTGCGGCGCAGTGAGTTGCCGAGCGTGTAGCCGAAGCCGGGCTCCAGGGGCTCGAGGACGAACCGCGAGCGGCGGTCCTCCTCAATGACCTCCTCGGAGAGTGTGGGTCGCTGTGCAATGAGCACTAGAGGTTTCCTTTCGTCGCGGCGCCCGCTATATGACGCCGTTCCTCATGGTGTTGGCCGCCGACGTGCGCCGGCGGCCGGCCCGTCGTGTCCGGGCGGGCCGATGGGCCGACGCCTTCCCCTTATGCGCAGGGAGTAGGCCGACCGGTGGTCGGGTCAGACGCGGCGCCGCTTCGGCGGGCGGCAGCCGTTGTGCGCCTGGGGGGTGACGTCCGTGATCGAGCCGACCTCGAGGCCGGCCGCCTGCAGGGACCGGATAGCGGTCTCGCGACCGGAGCCGGGGCCCTTGACGAAGACGTCTACCTTCTTCATGCCGTGGTCCTGCGCGCGCCGGGCGGCGGCCTCGGCGGCGAGCTGGGCGGCGTACGGCGTGGACTTGCGGGAGCCCTTGAAGCCAACCTGGCCGGAGGACGCCCAAGCGATCACGGCACCGTTGGGGTCGGTCAGGGAAACGATCGTGTTGTTGAACGTGGACTTGATGTAGGCGTGACCGTGGGTAACGTTCTTCCGGTCCTTGCGGCGCGGCTTGCGCGCGGTGGAACGAGTCTTGGGGGGCATGCTTCCTTCTTCAGATGAGATCTAGTTCCCGGGTCTCCGGACCCGGGTGAGCGGGCTGTTACTTGGCCTTCTTCTTGCCGGCCACGGTGCGCTTGGGCCCCTTGCGGGTGCGGGCATTCGTCTTGGTGCGCTGGCCGCGGACCGGCAGGTGCCGGCGGTGGCGCAGGCCCTGGTAGCAGCCGATCTCGATCTTGCGGCGGATGTCTGCCTGGACCTCACGACGCAGGTCACCCTCAACCTGGTAGCTGGAGTCGATGTGGTTGCGCAGCGCAACCAGCTCGGCCTCGGTGAGGTCCTTCACGCGGGTGTCCGGGTTGACGCCGGTGGCCTCGAGGGTCTTGACGGCGCGGGTGCGTCCGATCCCGTAAATGTAGGTGAGCGCGATCTCCACTCGCTTCTCGCGAGGCAGGTCGACGCCGGAAATGCGTGCCACTGTGTGGTTCTCCTGTGTGTTCCCGGAGGTCGTCACCCATCCCCTCCACCGCCAACCGGTGGCCCCGGCCTCCAGGAACCGGGGGTTGTGGCGCACAGCGCCACTGGGGTGAGTGCTGTTGATTCTGCCGCCTGCCCGTGGCCGACGGCACGCGGGATTCAGCCCTGACGCTGCTTGTGCCGCGGGTTGTCGCAGATGACCATGACACGGCCGTGGCGACGAATCACCTTGCAGTTGTCACAGATCTTCTTGACGCTCGGCTTGACCTTCATGATGTTCCTCCGTCCTCCCGGCTAGGAGGACTGTCACTTGTACCGGTAGACGATGCGGCCCCGGGACAGGTCGTAGGGGCTTAGCTCAACAACCACGCGGTCCTCTGGCAGGATGCGGATGTAGTGCTGCCGCATCTTCCCGGAGATGTGCGCGAGCACGACGTGCCCGTTGCTCAGCTCAACCCGGAACATCGCGTTCGGAAGGGCCTCGACGACCGATCCCTCGACCTCGATGACGCCGTCCTTCTTAGCCATGTTCCTCCATCGGTGCTTTCTCGCTGGATACTCCTGCCGACGACGACGCCGCCGACATGGCGCCCTACCCCTAACGCCCGCATCCCATCCGCCACCGTGAGTCCGACGGGCAAGTATGCCGGGCGCTGGTTCTAGGGCGCGCCGCCCGCCAACGATACGGCATATGCGCCACGGCTGACCACCGCGGAGGGGCATTATCCGGCGGTGTTTCCCGACACACTGCGTGCCCCGAGTGCGCGTGTCGGCTTGTGCGGGCGTCCACTCGTTGCCCCCTCAGACGTTCCTAGCACGCCACTTCTACCGAACTCGATACGTAAGACCTACCGATCTCGGCATGTAACCTCTACCGACCTCGGCGAGTGGACGGGGGGAGGGGATTCAGCGGAGAGGGCGAGGCTCCAGGCCGTAGGGGGCCAGCCCCTCCACTCCCCCGTCGGGAGCCGTGAGCACCCACACTCCCCCGGGCACGAGCGCAACCGTGTGCTCCCACTGCGCCGCGCGAGAGCCGTCCCGAGTCACAACGGTCCAGCCGTCGTCAAGCTCGTCCACCTCGGCCGATCCCGCCGTCAGCATGGGCTCGATGGCGAGCACCATGCCGGGCCGCAGCCTGGGGCCCTTGCGCTTGACCGAGTAGTTGAGCACGTCCGGGGACATGTGCATGGCGGTGCCGATGCCGTGCCCCACGTAGTCGTGCAGGATGCCCAGGCGCACACCCTCGCGCTTGACCGCAGCGCCGACCGCCGCCTCGACGGCGTCGCCGACCACATTCAGTCTTCCGGCCCGGCCTCCGGCGTCGTCCGCGACGGCGCGGGCCACGGCGGCGATGGCGTCCCACAGGGCCTGGCGGGTAGTGCCGTCCAGTACCCGGTCCGCGTCGGAGGCGTAGCTCCCGCCCACCACCGTGGTAAAGGCGGCATCGCCGTGCCACTGGGTGCCGTCGTCGTCGACGATATAGGCGCCGCAGTCGAAGGTGACCAGGTCGCCCGGCTCGAGCACCCGCTCGCCGGGGATACCGTGCACCACTTCGTCATTGACTGATACGCACACCGTCGCCGGGTAGTCGTAGTAGCCCAGGAAGTTGGAGTGCGCACCGGCACGGGCGATCACGTCGGCCGAGACTGCGTCCAGTTCTCCCGTGGTGACGCCGGGGCGTACCGCCTCCCGCAGCGCGGCGTGGATATCGGCAACCACGAGCCCGGCCTGCCGCATGCGCCGCACCTGATCGGGGCTCTTGAGCTGAATGCGTTCACGCGTCAGCATGCTGCTCCGCCCGTACTACCCCGCTCAGGCGGTCACGCCGCGGGCCGCCAGCGCAGCCATGATGCGGTCAGTGACCTGGTCCAGCTCACCCACGCCGTCCACGCGCACCAGCAGGCCCCGCTGCTCGTAAAGGGCGGCCAGGGGCTCGGTCTGCTCGGCGTACACCTCCAGCCGCCGCCGAATCACCGGCTCGGTGTCATCGGCACGGCCCTGCTCGGCGGCGCGCCCCAGCAGCCGCTGCACCACCACCTCGGCATCGGCGGTGATCTCCAGAACCACGTCAAGGGCGATTCCGGCCGCGGCGAGCATGGCGTCCAGCTCGTGCACCTGCGCCTCGGTGCGGGGGTAGCCGTCCAGCAGGAAGCCGGCGGCGGCGTCGTCGGCGGCAAGGCGGTCGGCGACCATGGCGTTGGTGACCGAGTCGGGCACGTACTCACCGGCATCCATGTACTCCTTGGCCTGCCGCCCCAGCTCCGTGCCCCCGGCTACGTTAGCGCGGAAGATGTCTCCCGTTGAGATCGCCGGCACGTCCAGTCGCTCGCAGATGCGGGCTGCCTGGGTGCCCTTGCCGGCACCGGGAGGACCGAGGATGACCATGCGTGCGCTCATGAGAGGAACCCTTCGTAGTGCCGCTGCTGCAGCTGGGAGTTGATTTCCTTAACCGTCTGCAGGCCGACCCCCACCATGATCAGGATGGTCGTCCCTCCGAACGGCAGATTCTGGGACAGCCCCAGCCACATCACGGCAAGCGTCGGCACCAGGGCCAGGATCAGCAGGTAGACGGCACCCGCCGCCGTGACCCGGTTGATGACGTAGCTGAGGTAGCGCACGGTCGGCTCTCCGGCGCGGATGCCGGGAATAAAGCCGCCGTAGCGCTTCATGTTGTCAGCGATCTCCTCCGCGTTGAAGGTGATCGCCGTGTAGAAGAAGGTGAAGGCGAAGACCAGCAGTCCATAGCCAACCAGGTAGATCGTGTCCGTCTGCCGCAGGTTGGTAGCGATCCACTGCACCCAAGAGCTGGTGGGGCTGCCGAACTGCGCCACCAGCTGCGGCATGGCCAGCAGCGAGGAGGCGAAGATGACCGGGATCACGCCGGCGGTGTTGATCTTGATGGGGATGTAGGTGGTGGAGCCGCCATACTGGCGCCGCCCGACCATGCGCTTGGCGTACTGCACAGGAATGCGGCGGGTGGCCTGCTCCACGAACACCACCGCCAGCGTGGCCACCAGAATCACGGCCACCACCGCCAGGAATCGGGACGGGCCCCCGGAGCCGGCCAGGATGGAGAACAGGTTCTGCGGCATGCGGGCGACGATCGAGGTGAAGATCAGCAGGGACATGCCGTTGCCGATGCCGCGCTCGGTGATGAGCTCCCCCAGCCACATGATCAGGCCCGTGCCGGCTGTCATGGTCACGATCATCAGCGCCAGATTCGCCGGCGAGTCATCGGGAATCACCGGTACGGAGCAGCCGGTGAAGAGATTGCCATTGGCGGCGGTGGCGACGATGGTGGCGGACTGGAGTACGCCCAGACCGATCGTCAGGTAGCGGGTGTACTCGGTGAGCTTCGCCGTTCCGGACTGCCCCTCCTTGTACAGCTCCTCAAAGCGCGGAATCACCACGCGCAGCAGCTGAATGATGATGGAGGCGGTGATGTAGGGCATGATGCCCAGCGCGAATACGCTCAGCTGCAACAGCGCGCCGCCGGAGAAGATGTTGATCAGCCCGAGCAGACCCTCGTCCTGGCTCTCACCCACGCAGATCTGCACATTGGCCAGGTCAACGCCGGGGGTCGGCAGCACCGAGCCGAAGCGGAACAGCGCCATGATGCCCAGGGTGAACAGGAGCTTTCTCCTCAGGTCCGGCGTCTTGAACGCCTGGATGAACGCACTGAACACTCGGTCTCCTGTAACGGGCTGTGACGGATGTTGATATCGGGTGAACCGGCGCGCCTATCACGCCGGCTGTTCGGGTCCGCCCGGGGACGCGTCTCTTGCCGGTCCGGGGCATACCCTGGGCTACCCTACCCCGCTCGGCCGACGCCACCCGACCTCAGCAGGCGCAGGCGGCGGGGTATCGGTCACGCACTGCGCACCCACCCGGCCGGCCCGCACGCCGGCCCGGCGGCTGCCGACGTGCGCGGGTTCCCGCCACGAGTACGCGTTCTGGAGCCCTGCGACGGCAGGGCACGGGAAAGCCTCCAGGAGGATGTACACGGCCACGCCCGTACCACAGACGGGCACGGAAACGGCGCTAAACGGCGCTAAACGGCGCAGAAACACGGTTCCGGCCGGGCTAGGGGTATCCCCCCCGCCCGGCCGGAACCGTGACACCTGCGCTGCTGGTCGGCCCCGCGCTAGCGGCAGCCGACCAGCGATCAGCGCGCGGCTAGTGTGCCGCCCGCGGCCTCGATCTTCTCCTTGGCGGAGTCGGACCAGGCGTCGACCGTGAGGTCCAGCTTGACCGCCACGTCGCCGCCGCCCAGCACCTTGACGAGGCTGCGCTTGCGGACCGCGCCCTTGGCAACCAGGTCCTCAACCGTGACCGCGCCGCCCTCCGGGAACAGCTCGGCGATACGGCCTACGTTCACGGGCTGGTACTCAACGCGGTTGGGGTTACGGAACCCGCGCAGCTTGGGCAGGCGCATGTGCAGCGGCATCTGGCCGCCCTCAAAGCCAGGCCGTACCTGGTAGCGGGCCTTAGTGCCCTTGGTACCGCGACCAGCAGTCTTGCCCTTGGAGGCCTCACCGCGGCCGACCCGCGTCTTGGCCTTCTTGGCGCCCGGCGCCGGGCGGAGGTCGTGCAGGCGGATAATCTGACCCGCCTCCTGCTTGTTCGTGTCAGCCATCTCAGGCCTCCTCAACGGTGACAAGGTGCGCCACCTTGGCGATCATGCCGCGCACGGACGGGTTGTCCGCACGGACCACTGAGTGGCGGATCCGGCGCAGGCCGAGTGCCTTCAGGGTCTCGCGCTGGCGGCGCGTGCCCCCGATGGTTGAACGGACCTGGGTCACCTTGATCTGCCGCGCGTCCTGCTGGGTCTTTTCGGTTGCGGCTTCAGCCATCACGCACCCACTCCTTCAGCGGCCTTCTCGGCCTCCTTCTTCTCGGCCTCGGCCCGCTTGGCGGCCTCGCCCTCGGCGCGGGCGCGCAGCATCGACTGCGGCGCGACCTCCTCCAGGGGCAGGCCACGGCGAACCGCGACCGACTCGGGCTGCTCGAGCTGCTTGAGCGCGGCCACCGTCGCGTGGACGATGTTGATCGCGTTCGAGGAGCCGAGCGACTTCGACAGGATGTCGTGCACGCCCGCGCACTCCAGCACGGCGCGCACCGGTCCACCGGCAATAACACCGGTACCGGGCGCGGCGGGGCGCAGCAGCACAACGCCGGCGGCGTCCTCGCCCTGCACCAGGTGCGGGATGGTGCGGCGGATCATCGGGACGTGGAAGAACTCCTTCTTCGCCGCCTCGACGGCCTTGGCGATGGCGGCGGGAACTTCCTTCGCCTTGCCGTAGCCGACGCCGACCGTGCCCTCGCCGTCTCCGACCACTACCAGCGCGGTGAAGGTGAAGCGGCGGCCGCCCTTGACGACCTTGGACACGCGGTTGATCGTGACGACGCGCTCGATGTACTTGTCGTCGTTGCCCCGACCACTGTTGCGGTCGCGGCGGTCAGTGTTGCGGTCACGGCGGCCGCGGCCCTCGCCGCGGTCGCTCTCGCGCCGGGCCGAGCCGTCGGACGACGCTGACCTGTCTCGCTGCGGTGCAGCCATCAGAAACTCCTTAGCTTTCTCGTCGTCTGGCTCAGAACTCCAGGCCGCCCTCGCGGGCGCCCTCGGCTACGGCCGCCACGCGACCGTGATACTTGTAACCGCCACGGTCGAATACGACCTTCTCGATGCCCAGTGCCTTGGCGCGCTCGGCAACCAGCTCACCCACGCGGCGGGCGGCACCGACCTTGTGACCCTCGACACCCTGGGCCGCGGCCTCGTGGGTGGAGGCGGAGCACAGGGTGTGCCCGATGGTGTCGTCGATGACCTGCGCCACCATGTGCCGGTTGGAGCGGCTGACGACCAGCCGGGGGCGCTCGGCCGTGCCGGACACGTGCTTGCGCACGCGCTGGTGGCGGATCTTGCGGGCGACGCGCTTGGTCTTGTCCCTCTTGATCGCGTAAGCCATGGTCACTTACCAGCCTTTCCGACCTTGCGGCGCACGTTCTCGCCGGCGTAGCGCACGCCCTTGCCCTTGTAGGGCTCCGGCGGGCGGATCTTGCGAATGTTCGCGGCAACCTCGCCGACCTGCTCCTTGGAGATGCCGGAGACGATCACCTTGGAGGTGCCATCCACCTTCAGCTCGATGCCCTCGGGGGCGTCGACGACGACGGTGTGGGAGAAGCCGAGCGACAGCTCGACGCTGCTGCCCTTCTGCGCGGCGCGGTAACCGGTGCCTACGATCTCCAGCTGCTTGGAGTAGCCGTCCGTCACACCGATGACCATGTTGTTGATCAGCGTGCGGGACAGGCCGTGCAGCGACCGGGAGCGGCGCTCGTCGTCGGGGCGGGTCACCAGGATGGAGCCGTCCTCCTGGCGCTCGACCTTCAGCGGCTGGGCGATGGTTCGGCTCAGGGTGCCCTTGGGACCCTTGACCGTCACGTCGTTGCCCTCGATGATGACGTCCACTCCGGCGGGTACCGGAACGGGAAGGCGTCCAATACGAGACATGGTTCTTCTCCGCTCCTTCTCTCACCAGACGTAGGCGAGCACTTCGCCGCCTACGCCCCGGGACTCGGCCTGCCGATCGGTCAGGAGGCCGGAGGAGGTGGACAGGATCGCCACCCCCAGGCCGCCGAGGACCTTGGGCAGGTTCGTGGACTTCGCGTATACCCGCAGACCGGGCTTGGAGACGCGCTTGAGGCCCTGGATGGCACGCTGCCGGTTGGCACCGTACTTCAGGTTAAGCGTGAGCGTCTTGCCGACCTGCGCGTCGGTCACCTCGTAGCCGTCGATGTAGCCCTCAGCCTGCAGCATCTTGGCGATATTCACCTTCAGCTTGCTGGAGGGCATCGAGACGGACTCGTGGTAGGCGTTGTTTGCGTTACGCAGACGAGTCAGCATGTCTGCGATTGGGTCTGTCATTGTCATTAGTGGGCCTGCGCCCTTCCTCGTCGCGGTTTCCTCCTCGGACCTGCGACGTAAGTTCTTACCAGCTGGACTTGCTCACGCCGGGGAGCTGGCCGTTCAGGGCCATCTCGCGCAGGCAGATGCGGCACAGGCCGAACTTGCGGTACACCGAGCGCGGCCGGCCGCAGCGCTGGCAGCGCGTGTAGGACCTGACGCCGAACTTCGGCTTGCGGTTCGCCTTCGCGATCAGAGAGGTCTTTGCCATGTCACTTCTCCTTGAAGGGGAAGCCGAGCTGCTTCAGCAGCGAGCGGGCCTCCTCATCGGTCTTGGCCGTGGTTACAACAGTGATGTCCATGCCGCGCACGCGGTCGATGGCGTCCGGGTCGATCTCGTGGAAGACGGACTGCTCGGTCAGGCCGAAGGTGTAGTTGCCGTTGCCATCGAACTGCTTGGGGCTGAGCCCGCGGAAGTCACGGATGCGCGGCAGCGAGATCGAGATGAGCCGGTCCAGGAACTCCCACATCCGGTCCCCGCGCAGCGTCACGTGAGCGCCGATAGGCTGACCGGCGCGCAGCTTGAACTGTGCGATGGACTTGCGAGCACGCGTGACCTGCGGCTTCTGGCCGGTGATGGCTGCGAGGTCGCGCACGGCGCCCTCGATCAGCTTGGAGTCGTGAGCGGCCTCACCCACACCCATGTTCACGACGACCTTGACGACGCGCCCGGCCTCCATGACGTTGGAGTGGTTGAACTCCTCCAGCAGGGCCTGAAGCACCTGGTCGGTGTACTTCGCCTTCAGGCGGGGGGCGACGGCGGTCGCCGTGGTCTCAACCGTGTTCTCAGCCATGGTCACAGATCCTCCCCGGACTTCTTGGCGTAACGCACGCGTACGGTGCGCTTGCGCCCGTTGGGACGCACGCCCTCCTCAACCCGGAAGCCGACGCGGGTGCGCTGCTTGGTCTTAGGGTCGATGGGCATGACATTGGAGATGTGGATGGGCGCCTCGACGGTCTCGATACCGCCGGCGGTGGCGCCCTGAGCGGTCTGGCGGGGCCGCGTGTGCTTGGTGACACGCTGCACACCCTCGACCACGACGCGGTCCTCCTTCGGGATTACCCGCAGTACGCGCCCGGTCTTGCCCTTGTCCTTGCCGGCGATGACGATGACCTGGTCGCCCTTCTTGATGCGTGCCATGGATCAGATCACCTCCGGTGCGAGCGAAACGATGCGCATGAACTTCTTGTCACGAAGCTCGCGGCCGACGGGGCCGAAGATGCGCGTGCCGCGCGGTTCCCCGTCGTTGTTCTTGATGATGACGGCCGCGTTCTCATCGAAGCGGATGTACGAGCCGTCCGGGCGGCGACGTTCCTTGGCGGCGCGCACGACCACCGCCCTGACGACCTCGCCCTTCTTGACGCTGCCGCCGGGGATGGCGTCCTTCACGGTGGCGACGATCTGGTCGCCGATGCCCGCATAGCGCCGACCCGAGCCGCCGAGCACACGGATGCACAGGATCTCCTTGGCACCGGTGTTGTCGGCGACCTTTAGTCGCGACTCCTGCTGGATCATTGAGTGTTCTCCTGTCGTCGAGCCGGTTCTCACTGCGCGCGGGGCGAAGCGAGCCTGGCCGAACGTTCCTTCTTCTTGTGCGCGCCGCCCGCCACTGGCGGGCCGATCAGGTGCGCGGGCCCCAGCAGACACAGGCGCACAGGCGCGAGGTCTCTGCCGGGCGCACCATCGCACGCAGCTCCACAACCTTAGTGCAACGCGGGGAATTGCCGGTAGTCATGCCACGATTCCCGCCCTGTGCCTTTGCTCACCGCCTTGGCAGCAGGGGCTGTCCCGGTCCGCCTGGACAGGCCGACCCCGCACGTCCCGGCACCCGGGGACGGCCGTCGCCGACACGCTGCGGCACATCAATTGTGATCTGGCACTCAGATTAGTAATCTTGGCGAGTCCTGCCATGACCCTGATCGAGGAGACCTTGAAATGACCGCTCAACTGTCCCGCCGTCGGATGCTGTCTGCCGCCACGGTAACCGCCCTAGCCGCGGTGGGCGCTCCGCTGCTGGCGCCCTCCCCCGCCTTCGCCGCCGATGGCAACGACCTGTACTTCATCAAGACCAACAACACCGGCCAGGGAAAGATCGAGGTCCACGCCCTCACCGCCGCCTCCAACTACACCTCCTTCTCCCGCCACAACATCACCACCCTGACCAACGGCGAACGCAACAACGGCACCTTCCACATGGTCGGCAACGACCTGTACTTCATCAAGACCAACAACACCGGCCAGGGAAAGATCGAGGTCCACGCCCTCACCGCCGCCTCCAACTACACCTCCTTCTCCCGCCACAACATCACCACCCTGACCAACGGCGAACGCAACAACGGCACCTTCTGGGTGCCCTCATCCGTGGGCAACACGGCCGGCTCGGCTCCGACCGGCCGGCTGAACGCCAAGATCATTGCGGCGGCCCAGGCCTACGCGGAAGGTGACGTGGGAGGCCAGTGCGCGGCGTGGGTACAGACCGTGATCCGCGCGGCGGGCGGCACGCCGGTGTACCTGGAGAACTTCCCCTGGGGCTACAACGCCTCCTGGGCGAAGATCTGCACCGAGATCGTCGGTTGGGAGAATGTACAGCCGGGCGACATCTGCCAGTGGGTCTACCCGGACATCGCCAGCGGGCACACAGCCATCATCACGGCGGGAGGCTCCGCCTCCACGGCGCAGGTCATCGACTCCAACTACGGTTACGGTGAGCGCGTCCACCGCGGCAGCTTCGCCTCCCGCAACACGGGTGGCTACTACAAGATCTGGCGCCTGAACTGAGCCGCGCCGAACGGCCCGCCCGCCTCAGCATCGGGTGAGTGCGGCCCTGAATACGACGACATACGACGACGCCGCAGACCGGGTGATCCCGTGCCTGCGGCGTCGTCGTATATGCGGGTGAAGGGCTACCGGATGGTGCCCACTGGGCTCAGCGAGAGGTCACTTTGCCTTTTCGATGATCTCCACCAGCCGCCAGCGCTTGGTGGCACTGAGCGGGCGGGTCTCCATGATGAGCACGAGATCGCCGGGATGGGCGTCATTGTGCTCGTCGTGGACCTTGTACTTCTTCGAACGACGCAGCACCTTGCCGTACAGGGAGTGCTTGTAGCGCTCCTCAACCTCGACGACGATCGTCTTCTGCATCTTGTCCGACACGACGTAGCCCCGCCGCACCTTGCGGTGGTTGCGCTCGGGGGCGCCGGGCTGGTCCTGGGCGGTCTCGTTCTGAGTAGTCTGCTCGCTCACTTGGCCTCCTCCTGGGTGCTCGGAGCGGTGCGGATTCCGAGCTCACGCTCGCGCACGATGGTGTAGATGCGGGCAATATCGCGACGCACAGCCTTCATACGGCCGTGGTCCTCGAGCTGGCCGGTCGCGGAGGCGAACCGCAGGTTGAACAGTTCGGCCTTCGCCTTGGAGAGCTCCTCTTCAAGACGCTCATTGTCCATGGCGTCGAGGTCGGCCGGGGTCAGGCCCTTGGAACCGATAGCCATCAGACGTCACCACCCTCACGAGTCACGAAACGGGTTTTCATCGGAAGCTTGGCCTGGGCGCGCCGCATCGCCTCCCGGGCGAGCTCGACGTCAACGCCACCGAGCTCGAACATGACGCGTCCGGGCTTGACGTTGGCGACCCACCACTCCGGGGCTCCCTTACCGGAACCCATGCGGGTCTCGGCGGGCTTCTTGGTCAGCGGACGGTCCGGGAAGATGTTGATCCAGACCTTCCCACCACGCTTAATGTGGCGGGTCATGGCGATACGGGCCGCCTCGATCTGCCGGTTGGTGACGTAGGCGGGCTCCAGGGCCTGGATGCCGTAGTCGCCGAAGGAGATCTGGTTGCCGCCCTTGGACATACCCGAGCGGTGCGGACGGTGCTGCTTGCGGTACTTGGTACGGCGGGGAATGAGCACGGCTCAGGCCTCCGTTCCCTGGTCGGGGGCAGCGTTCTCGGTGGCCGGCGCCTGCTCGACCTGCTGCTCGCTTTGGCGCGGGGCGCGCTCACCACGACGACCGCGGCGCTCACCACGACCGCGGCCGCGCGGGGCGGACTCGGCCTGCTGGCGGGCGAACTCGCGCTCGGTCATGTCGCCCTTGTAGATCCAGACCTTCACGCCAATGCGGCCGAAGGTCGTCCTGGCCTCGTAGAAGCCGTAGTCGATGTTGGCCCGCAGGGTGTGCAGTGGCACGCGGCCCTCGCGGTAGAACTCGCTGCGGCTCATCTCGGCGCCGCCCAGACGGCCCGAGCACTGCACGCGCACGCCCTTGGCACCGGCGCGCATGGCGGACTGCAGCCCGCGACGCATGGCGCGCCGGAAGGACACACGGCTGGCGAGCTGCTCGGCGATGCCCTGGGCAACCAGCTGAGCGTCCAGGTCCGGGTTGCGGACCTCGAGGATGTTGAGCTGGACCTGCTTGCCGGTCAGCTTCTCCAGCGATGCGCGCAGGCGCTCGGCCTCCACGCCGCGCCGCCCGATGACGATGCCGGGGCGGGCGGTGTGCAGGTCGACGCGGACCCGGTCCCGGGTGCGCTCGATGTCTACCTTGGAGATGCCGGCCCGCTCCATGCCGTCCTCCATGAGGCGGCGGATCTTGACATCCTCATCCACGAAGTCGCGGTAACGCTGACCGGGCTTGGTGGAGTCGGCGAACCAGCGCGAGCGGTGGTCCGTAGTGATGCCCAGGCGGAACCCGGTCGGGTTGACCTTCTGCCCCATTACCGGGCTCCTTCCTGCTTGTTAGCGTCGGCGCGGTCGCCGACGACGACGGTGATGTGACTGGTGCGCTTCAGGATCCGGCCGGCGCGTCCCTGGGCGCGCGGGCGGAACCGCTTGAGGGTCGGGCCCTCGTCGGCGTACACCTCGGTGATGAAAAGGTCGTTCTCGTCGAAGCGCTCGCCGTCGCGCTCGGCCTGATACCGGGCGTTGGCGATGGCGGACTCGATTACCTTGCGGACTGGCACCGCAGCGGCCTGCGGTGCGAAACGCAGCACGCCCACGGCGTCGACGGCGCGCTTGCCGCGGACCACGTCCACGACACGGCGTGCCTTCATCGGCGTGCAGCGCACGTATTTGGCCTGCGCCTTGGCTTCCATGTTCTTCAGCCTCTCAAACTCTCCGGCGCCCGTCAGCGACGCGCCTTGCGGTCGTCCTTGACGTGCCCGCGGAAGGTGCGGGTCGGGGCGAACTCACCGAGCTTGTGCCCCACCATCGACTCGGTGACGAACACCGGGACGTGCTTGCGGCCGTCGTGGACAGCAAAGGTGTGGCCGATGAAGTCCGGCGTGATGACCGAACGACGTGACCAGGTTTTGATGACGTTCTTGGTGCCCTTCTCGTTCTGGACGTCCACCTTCTTCTGCAGGTGGTCGTCGACGAAGGGGCCCTTCTTCAAGCTTCGCGACATGATGGCTCCTATCAGCGCTTCTTGCCGGTCCGACGACGACGCACGATAAGCCGGTCGCTGGACTTGTTGGGACGGCGGGTACGGCCCTCAGGCTTGCCCCAGGGCGAGACGGGGTGGCGACCACCGGAGGTGCGGCCCTCACCACCACCGTGCGGGTGATCCACAGGGTTCATGACCACACCGCGGACGGTCGGGCGCACGCCCTTCCAGCGCATACGGCCGGCCTTACCCCAGTTGATGTTGGACTGCTCGGCGTTGCCGACCTCGCCCACGGTCGCCCGGCAGGCGGCCTCGACATTGCGGATCTCCCCGGAGGGCATGCGCAGCTGCGCGTACTTGCCCTCCTTGGCCACCAGCTGCACCGAGGTGCCGGCGCTGCGGGCGATCTTGGCGCCCCCGCCGGGGCGCAGCTCGACAGCGTGCACCACGGTACCGGTGGGGATGTTGCGCAGCGGCAGGCAGTTACCGGGCTTGATGTCGGCCCCGGGGCCGGCTTCCACGCGGTCGCCCTGGCGCAGCCCATTGGGAGCGAGGATGTAGCGCTTCTCGCCGTCCAGGTAGTGCAGCAGCGCGATGCGGGCAGTGCGGTTGGGGTCGTACTCGATGTGCGCGACCTTGGCGGGCACGCCGTCCTTGTCGTGGCGACGGAAGTCGATCAGCCGGTAGGCGCGCTTGTGCCCGCCGCCCTTGTGCCGGGTGGTGATGCGCCCGGAGGAGTTGCGGCCCCCGGACTTGCTCAGCGGCCGCACCAGCGACTTCTCGGGCCGGTTGCGAGTCAGCTCGCTGAAGTCGGCGACGGAGGCGCCGCGACGACCGGGGGTCGTCGGCTTGTACTTACGGATTCCCATCTCGGTCTTCTACCTTCCGTGTCAGTCCGTCACGTCGCCGAAGATGTCGATGGTGCCCTCGCGCAGCGTGACGATCGCGCGCTTGGTGTCCTTCGACTTGCCGATGCCCGTGCGGGTGCGGCGGGTCTTGCCGCGGCGGTTGATCGTGTTCACCGACTCGACCTTGACGTCAAAGATCGCCTCGACGGCAATCTTGATCTCGGTCTTGTTGGCGCCCGGGTCTACCAGGAAGGTGTACTGCCCACGGTCCATGCAGGTGTACGACTTCTCCGAGACGACCGGCGCGAGGATGACATCGCGGGGGTTCTTGCTCTTCTCGAGGCTCACTTGGACTCCTCCTCACCCTTGCCGAGGAATGCGTCCAGGGCGGCGGCGGTGAAGACGACGTCATCGGAGTTGAGGACGTCGTAGGTGTTCAGCTGGTCGGCCTGAAGCACATGCGCCTCGGGGGCGTTGCGCAGGCTGAGTCGGGTGAGCTCGTCACCGCGGGCGGCGACCACCAGGGACTTGGGACGGTCCGTGAGGTTGCGCAGTGCCGTGAGCGCCGACTTGGTGGACGGCTTCTCAGCGGTGACGAACTCGGTGATGACGTGGATGCGGCCGTGACGAGCGCGGTCCGAAAGGGCCGAGCGCAGGGCGGCAGCCTTCATCTTCTTCGGGGTGCGCTGGGAGTAGTCGCGCGGCTGCGGGCCGTGCACGGTGCCACCGCCGGTGAACTGGGGCGCGCGGATGGAGCCCTGACGGGCGCGGCCGGTGCCCTTCTGGCGGTAGGGCTTGCGGCCACCGCCCCGGACCATGCCACGGGTCTTGGTGGCGTGCGTACCCTGGCGGGCCGCGGCCAGCTGGGCCACGACGACCTGGTGCATCAGCGGGATGTTGGGCTCGACGTCGAAGATCTCGCCGGGCAGCTCCGCGGTGCCGGTCTTAGCACCCTTGGAGTCGACGATGTCGACGGTGATGGTCTCTGCCATGGTGTCAGGCTCCCTTCACGGCGGTGCGGATGACGACCACCGAGCCCTTGGGGCCGGGGATGGCGCCGCCCATGAGCAGCACGCCCTTGTCGGTGTCGACGCCCCGGACCTTGAGGTTCTGGACGGTCGTGGTGGCGTGGCCCATGCGGCCTGCCATGCGCAGGCCCTTGAAGATTCGGCCCGGGGTGGCGCAGGCGCCCACGGAGCCGGGCTTGCGGTGGTTGCGGTGCGCACCGTGGGAGGCGCCGACGCCGGAGAAGCCGTGACGCTTCATGGTTCCGGCGAAGCCCTTGCCCTTGGAGGTGCCGGTGACATCGACCAGCTGGCCTACCTCGAAGGTGTCAACGTTGAGCTCCTGGCCGGGGGTGTAGTCCCCGGCGAGCGCCGTGCGGACCTCGGCGACGTGGCGGCGGGGCGCTACCCCGGCCTTGGCGAAGTGGCCGGCGAGCGGCTTGGTTACCTTGCGCTCGTCGATCTCGCCGAAGGCGAGCTGGACGGCCTCGTAGCCGTCGTTCTCTACGGTGCGGACCTGGGTGACGACGTTGGTGTCTACACGCACGACCGTGACCGGGCGCAGGACGCCGTTCTCGTCCCAGACCTGGGTCATGCCGAGCTTGGTGCCGAGCAGCGCCTTGGTGGGCGCGGTGGGCGGGTTGGTTGTCATGGCTTCAGTCCTCAGAGCTTGATCTCAATGTTGACGTCGGCCGGCAGGTCGAGCCGCATGAGCGAGTCGACGGCCTTCGGGGTCGGGTCGACGATGTCGATAAGCCGCTTGTGCGTGCGCATCTCGAAGTGCTCGCGGCTGTCCTTGTACTTGTGGGGCGACCGGATAACGCAGAACACGTTCTTCTCGGTCGGCAGCGGCACCGGACCCACGACCGTCGCGCCCGCGCGGGTCACGACGTCGACGATCTTGCGCGCCGAGGAGTCAATGACCTCGTGGTCGTAGGACTTGAGCCGGATGCGGATCTTCTGTCCCGCCATGGCGCCTAACCTCTCTTGCTTTCGGTTACCGGTCCACGCGCTCGGGCGTGTCGCGTTGCGACGCGCACCTCGGCCCCGTCAAGGGCTGGTGGGCCGGTCTGGACACACGGAAGCCCGATGGCAATCGGGTCCGTCAGACTGGATTCCGGGGTGGGCCCCCGGGGCGGCCGGGCAGGCTTGCGCCTGTCGACCGGCCTACGTTATCAACGCCTCGGCCACCGGTGAAAGCCGGAATCCGCCCGAAGCGCTGTGAGACCGCGCACGGGTCCACGCGCTCGGGCGTGTCGCCCCAGCCGCAACCCGCTCAGGCGGCTCGCCGGTGCTGCCGAGGCCGCGGAGAGCCGCTCCCGCCACGGCAGGTAATTACTACCAGCTGCAGGGATATGCCGGGAGGCCCGCCACCCCAAGGGCGACGGGCCTCCTGCGTGCATTCAGCGGGCGGTGAGCCCGCGGCGGACCAGCGTTACCGCTGGGACCGGGTCACTTGATGATCTTGGTGACGCGGCCGGAGCCGACGGTGCGGCCACCCTCACGGATGGCGAAGCCGAGGCCCTCCTCCATGGCGATGGGCTGGATCAGCTCAACCGACATCTCGGTGGTGTCGCCGGGCATGACCATCTCGGTGCCCTCGGGCAGCGTGATGACGCCGGTGACGTCCGTGGTGCGGAAGTAGAACTGCGGACGGTAGTTGGAGTAGAAGGGGTTGTGACGGCCGCCCTCGTCCTTGGTCAGAATGTAGACGTGGCCCTCGAACTCGGTGTGCGGGGTGATGGAGCCCGGCTTGCAGACGACCTGACCGCGCTCGACGTCCTCGCGGCGGGTACCGCGCAGCAGCAGACCGCAGTTCTCACCGGCCCAGGCCTCGTCCATGGACTTGTGGAACATCTCGATGCCGGTGACGGTGGTCTTCTGCGGGTCGCGGATACCGAGGATCTCGACCTCGGAGTTGATCGGCAGCTTGCCGCGCTCAACACGACCGGTGACGACGGTGCCGCGACCGGTGATGGTGAAGACGTCCTCAATCGGCATGAGGAACGGCTTGTCCATGTCACGCTCGGGGGTCGGGATGTACTCGTCGACCGCGTCCATGAGCTCCTTGATCTTGCCGGTCCACTCGGGGTCGCCCTCGAGGGCCTTCAGCGCGGAGACGCGGATGACGGGGGCCTCGTCACCGTCGTAGTCCTGGGAGGACAGCAGCTCGCGGACCTCCATCTCGACGAGCTCGAGGAGCTCCTCGTCATCGACCATGTCGGACTTGTTCAGCGCCACCAGCAGGGCGGGGACGCCGACCTGGCGGGCCAGCAGCACGTGCTCGCGGGTCTGGGCCATGGGGCCGTCGGTGGCGGCGACCACCAGGATGGCGCCGTCCATCTGCGCGGCACCGGTGATCATGTTCTTGATGTAGTCGGCGTGACCGGGGGCGTCCACGTGGGCGTAGTGACGCTTGTCGGTCTCGTACTCGACGTGCGCGATGTTGATGGTGATACCGCGCTGGCGCTCCTCGGGAGCCTTGTCGATCTCGTCGAAGGGGGTGAAGGGGTTGAGGTCCGGGTACTCGTCGTGCAGGACCTTGGAGATCGCGGCGGTCAGCGTCGTCTTACCGTGGTCGACGTGACCGATCGTTCCGATGTTGACGTGCGGCTTGGTCCGCTCGAACTTGGCCTTGGCCACTGGTGTCCTCCTGGGACTCGGGTAGTTCTCTTCGTCGGGAGTCGACTAGCACATGTTAGCCGTACCGACTGCGAGAGTGTCTACGGGTGAATTGTTGGAAATCTTACTTGGATGGGTTGCCCCGGGCGCAATTCCGGGGCCGGGGCCGCCGGGGCGGGGCTGTTCGCCTCCGCCCCGGCGGCTGCGCAGGCCGGGTTACTCGCCCTTGGCCTTGGCGATGACCTCGTCAGCGACGTTCTTGGGAACCTCGGCGTAGGAGTCGAACGCCATGGAGTACACGGCGCGGCCCTGCGTCTTGGAACGCAGGTCGCCGACGTAGCCGAACATCTCCGACAGCGGCACGGCGGCCTTGATGACCTTCACGCCCTGTGCATCCTCCATCGACTGGACCATGCCACGGCGGGAGTTCAGGTCGCCGATCACGTCGCCCATGTACTCCTCGGGGGTGCGCACCTCGACGGCCATGACCGGCTCGAGCAGAACCGGCTGAGCCCGCTTGGCGCCCTCCTTGAAGGCCATGGAGCCTGCGATCTTGAAGGCCATCTCGGAGGAGTCAACCTCGTGGTAGCCGCCGTCGACCAGGGTGGCCTTGACGTCCACCATGGGGTAGCCGGCCAGCACGCCGGTGGTCATGGCCTCCTGCACGCCGGCGTCGACGCTCGGGATGAACTCCCGGGGCACGCGCCCACCGGTGACGGCGTTGACGAACTCGTAGTGCGTGTTCTCGGCCTCGTCGTCGGCCTCGTCGGCCACGAGCGGCTCGAAGGACATGAGCACCTTCGCGAACTGGCCGGAGCCACCGGTCTGCTTCTTGTGCGTGTACTCGACCTTGTCGACCTTCTTGCGGATGGTCTCGCGGTAGGCGACCATCGGGTTACCGACGTTCGCCTCAACCTTGAACTCGCGCCGCATGCGGTCGACGAACACGTCCAGGTGCAGCTCGCCCATACCGCCGATGACGGTCTGGCCGGTCTCCTCGTCGAGCTCGACCGTGAAGGTCGGGTCCTCCTCGGAGAGCTTCTGGATGGCGACGCCGAGCTTCTCCTGGTCGCCCTTGGTCTTGGGCTCGATGGCCACGTGGATCACGGGGTCCGGGAAGGTCATCGACTCCAGGATGACCGGGTCGCCCTGGGCGCACAGGGTGTCACCGGTGGTCACGTCCTTCAGGCCGATGAAGGCGTAGATGTGGCCGGCGTGGGCCTCCTCCACCGGGTTCTCCTTGTTGGAGTGCATCTGGAAGAGCTTGCCGACGCGCTCCTTGCGGCCCTTGGTGGCGTTGAACACCGTGTCGCCCTGGGCGACCTTGCCGGAGTAGACGCGCACGTAAACCAGCTTGCCGTAGAACGGGTGGGTGGCGACCTTGAAGGCCAGGGCGGAGAAGGGCTCCTTCTCGTCGGCCTCGCGGGTCAGCACCTTGGACTCGTCGCCGGGGGCGTGGCCCTCGACCGCGGGCACGTCCAGCGGAGAGGGCAGGTAGTCGAGCACGCCGTCCAGAACCGGCTGAATGCCCTTGTTCTTGAAGGCTGAGCCGGCGAAGACCGGGAAGGCCTGGCCGGCGATGGTGAGCTTGCGGATACCGCGCTTGAGCTCGGCGACCGACAGCTCCTCCCCCTCCAGGTACTTCTCCATCAGCTCGTCGTCGGCCTCGGCGACCGTCTCCATGAGCTCGCCCCGCAGCTGCTCGGCCTTGGCCACCAGCTCAGCCGGGATCTCCTCGTACTCGACGATCGAGCCGCGGGTGTCCTTGCCATCGGCGTCCTTCTCCGGGAAGCGGATGGCCCGCATCTCGATGACGTCGACGACGCCGGAGAACTCGTTCTCGGCACCGATGGGGAAGTTCACGACGATCGGGGTGGCGTGGAGCCGGTCGCGGATCGTCTGCACGGAGAAGTCGAAGTCCGCACCCAGCTTGTCCATCTTGTTGATGTAGCAGATGCGGGGCACGTTGTACTTGTCCGCCTGGCGCCACACCGTCTCGGACTGGGGCTCAACGCCCTCCTTGCCGTCGAAGACGGCGACCGCGCCGTCGAGCACGCGCAGCGAGCGCTCGACCTCGACCGTGAAGTCGACGTGGCCGGGGGTGTCGATGATGTTGATCTGGTTGTCTTTCCAGAAGCAGGTGGTGGCCGCGGAGGTAATGGTGATACCGCGCTCCTGCTCCTGCTCCATCCAGTCCATCGTCGAGGCGCCGTCGTGCGTCTCGCCGATCTTGTAGTTGATACCCGTGTAGAACAGGATGCGCTCAGTCACGGTGGTCTTGCCGGCATCGATGTGAGCCATGATGCCGATGTTGCGGACCTTGGTGAGGTCGGTCAGCACGTCTAGTGCCACTAGTGATGTCCTTCGTTCGTTAGGTGAGGGAGTTGGGCCCGTACGAGCCGGCGGGCCCGGACGGCGTGGGGATGCTTACCAGCGGTAGTGAGCGAAGGCCTTGTTGGACTCGGCCATTCGGTGCATGTCCTCGCGCCGCTTGACAGCGGCGCCGAGGCCGTTGGAGGCGTCCAGAATCTCGTTCATCAGGCGCTCGGTCATGGTGTTCTCGCGGCGCTGGCGGGAGAAGTCCACCAGCCAGCGCAGCGCGAGGGTGGTGGCGCGGTTCGGGCGGACCTCGACGGGAACCTGGTAGGTGGCGCCGCCGACGCGGCGGGAGCGCACCTCCAGGGCCGGGCGGATGTTGTCCAGAGCACGCTTGAGCACCGAGACCGGGTCCTGGTCGGTCTTGGAGCGCACGCCCTCGAGGGCGCCGTAGACGATGCGCTCGGCGGTTGCCTTCTTGCCGTCGAGCAGTACGCGGTTGACGAGCTGGGTGACGACGGGCGAGCCGTAGACCGGGTCGACGGCAAGCGGGCGCCGGGGTGCGGGACCCTTACGGGGCATTAGTTCTTCTCCTTCTTGGCGCCGTACTTGGAGCGTGCCTGCTGACGACCCTTGACACCCTGGGTGTCGAGGGAGCCGCGCACGATGTGGTAGCGGACACCGGGAAGGTCCTTCACACGACCCCCGCGGACGAGCACGATCGAGTGCTCCTGGAGGTTGTGGCCCTCACCGGGGATGTAGGCCGTGACCTCAATACCGGTGGACAGGCGCACGCGGGCGACCTTACGGAGGGCGGAGTTCGGCTTCTTCGGGGTCGTGGTGTACACACGGGTGCATACGCCACGACGCTGCGGGCTGGACTTGAGCGCCGGCGTCTTGGACGCCGCGCGCTTGGTTGAGCGGCCCTTGCGGACCAGCTGCTGAATTGTGGGCACTACTGATTCTCCATCTTGAAGTGCTTTGCGGGCTGTCGTTGCCCACGTGCCGACCCGCTCTTCCCCGACGGCGCACTCCGCCACGGAATGGGCCGGTCCGCAGGGAGTCGGCCGGGCCGACGGCGCTGCGTCCGGAGCCCCGTGACGGGGCCCGTCGGTTCCCACCGCGGCAGACCCGCGTCACCCCTCGACGTCTGGCGCCGATCGGCTGGGAACGGAATGGAGAACGGTAGCCCGCACACGGGCACCAGTGGGGCACACTACCCGGGCACGACGCCGCACGCCAGACGGGCTCAGGGTGTTCCTGGCCACGTAAAACCGCCCCACCAAAACCGGTAGCTGCAACCGGCTCGCGCCCGGGGTGCGGTCGGCTTACTGGCGCGGGGACCGATCACTGGTGCGGGGCCGAGCGACGGACGCTGCGCGCGGATCCCGGTGCCACGGCCCGTACTGGGTGGGCGGGGCGCTCAGGATGGAGCCTAATGGGGGTATTCGTGTTTGTGGGTGTGGAGGCAAGGACTCGGGCTGTTGCGTGGTGGTCGTGTTCGGGTTGACGAGGTCGTGTTCGGCGGGTGCCGGCCGCACCGGC